>NZ_VLJQ01000111.1:0-25150 GCF_007829375.1 Nocardioides sp. J9
TGGTCGAGATCACGACACTCGGCCGGACCTTGAAGAAGCGCGCCGCGGACGTGCTCGCCTACTTCGACCGGCCCGGCACCAGCAACGGACCCACCGAAGCGATCAACGGCCGCCTCGAACACCTGCGTGGCTCCGCGCTCGGGTTCCGCAACCTCACGAACTACATCGCCAGGTCGCTGCTAGAGACCGGCGGCTTCAGACCGCAACTACACCCTGGATTGGGATGAGCCGGTAATCGTCCCGTCTGCTGCTTCTGAAATGCTGAAGTTGGCTCCGTTGTCCATATAGGTGGTCGGATAGCCGGTCGAACCCCAGGGATTGGTGTTGTCACACCCATCCATCTCGAACCAGACCGTCCCGTACCATTCGGCTTCCCAACTCAGCTTGAATTGCCAGCCGGTGCGGTACACCTTGCCGGACGGCACATCCATCGACCCCGAGGCCAACAACTCCCCGTCCTGGCTGTAAGCGTGAACTTTGCCGTAAAGTATGTCGCCGCAGCGGCCGACGTCCGATGTCTCCGGGTTGCCGCCACAAACGTCAGCGTTGTCGAAAACATTCACAACGACGTCGTACTCTTCAAGTTCGGTGGGCTCGCCCGAGGTATCGCTGTCGCCGCAGGCGCTCAAGGCCGACATGGTGAGTAAGGCACCGACCATTGGAGAGCAAAGTCGCGACCAGCGACGCACACCCGACATGGGCTTCAAGCTATCGGGCCATGTCGGTGCGTACTGCTGGTTCCCGCAGACTGGGTGCGCGTGCAGAGGGCGAAACCCGGGATCACCATCAGTTGCTCCTAAGCTCGGCCTTCCTGCCGCGGCGATCAGGTTGCAGGGTCCGCCGCGTAGCGGCCCACATTGGCGGTCAGTCGCTGCGCCCCGGACGACTACACACTGGACCCCGAGGGAGCAGGATCCCAGCAGTTCAGTGCGCCTTGATGCAGGCGGCGGTGTGTGCACCTGTTCCAAGGAGGTAGGTGCGGAGCTGAGGCCAAGGATGTGAAGTGCCTGCCCGGCTTGCGTCGGTGTTCCGCTGACCCGTGGAATCCGATAGGTGAGGATGAGGTCATGCGGAATCGGCGGACAGTCCCCAAGCTGGACCAGACGAAAGTGCTGCTGACCCTCCGTCGCACAGGGTCCAAGAAGAAGGTGTGACTCGGAGCTCAGGGACACTCACGCAGGGCTCTGCAGATGATGGTTGCGGCCTCGGCGGCGGACCGGACGTTCCACGACGTGACCGTCTACGTTCCCGCCGCGGGCCCCTTTGCCGCCTACGTTGTGCGCAATGAGCAGGTCAGAGCATAAGTTTGCACCTCCCAGGGGCCCAGGGGGATCAGGGAGGACCGCGATCCGGGCCCAGAGTATGCCGTGCAGGCGCAGGCCGCCGCTGTCGGGTCCGGGCCCCATAGACCGTGCCGGGACACCGGGCTGGCCAGGCCAGATGTGCGCCAGCGCCCACCGCGCCCGTCCGCCGTCGCGAGCGCGACGGCGGACAGACGTGGCGGATCGTGCTGCGCTACCTCACCGTGCGAGCCGGGCTGGTGGCCGCGACGGTCGGGAAGCCGGAGCGGCGGACGGTGACCTTGACCGCGATCCGCTTGCCCTTGTCGGCCTTCGTGAGCTTGTACGTCGCCCGGGTTGCGCCCCTGACGGGCTTACCGCCGCGTAGCCACTGGTAGGTGAAGGTGTGGCCTGGTGCGACCCAGGTGCCCCTGGCGGCAGTGAGCTTCTTGCCGACCCTCGTGGTGCCACTGATGGCCGGCCTACGGAGGTTGAAGGCAGCCACGGCGCGGGCGGGGCTCGTGACCGAGGACGTCGCGAAGCCCGGACGTGTGCCGGTGACGGTCACGGAGACGTTGGTGCCTGCGTCCGCGCGTACCAGCTTGTACGTCTTGTACGTCGCGTCCTTGATCGGGGAGCCGTTCCGCCTCCACTGGTAGGACAGCGTCGGTGTGGCGGGCGAGGTAGCGCCGGTGGTGGTGAGGACCTGGCCGACCTTCGCCGTGCCGGTCGCCCGCGCGGGTGCCAGGTCGAGATCCAGCGGCTCCGGCTCCGGGCCGGTGCCCGGCGTGCAGGTGTCCGGGCAGTGGAGCGCAGCGTCGACACCGGTGCGAACCTCGCCGGCAGTGAGGACGACGGGGGTGGCTTCGTCGGGGTACCGGGCATCGTCGTAGTACTCGCGCTGGTAACCGGAGTCCCAGGGCGGGTCGAACCGGACGACGTAGGAGTCGGCCGCCAGTGCGCGGACCTGGTACCGGCCGTTCGAGTCGGTCCGTGCCCCGTCGGCGGAGAACTCGCCGTCCCCGTACCGGACGTCGATGTCGACGCCCCTCACTGGGGTGCCGTGCTCGTCGGTGACGGTGCCGCGGATGACCGCTCCGACACCGAGCGTCGCGTCCATGTCGGTGAGGGTCGCTGACCCAGCGACGTCCACCTGTCCGGCGTCGTTCCTCCGCGCGGCGTTCGGGTAGTACTGCGGGGCGTAGTCCCTCGCCGTGTGCTCGAAGTAGACGGTGTAGGTGCCGGCCGGGATACCCGTGACGCTGTAGCGGCCGGTGGCGTCGGTGTCGGCGTGCCCGTTGTGGCTGAAGCTGCCGACGACGACGTGCACGCCCTGGATCGGGTTCCCGTGCGCGTCGGTCACCTTCCCGGTGACGGTGCCGCCCGCGGCGGCCGTGCTCGGTGCGAGCGCGAGCGCTCCGACCAGTGCAGCGACCAGCGCGACCAGGGCGGCGAGCAGGGGTCGGGCACTCGGGCGGAGCCCTTGGCGGGAAGGACCGGACATGCAGGTGACCTCCATCGATCGATGGGGAGCGGGCGCTCCCCGCAACAGGTTCGGGACTGGGCGCACGTTCCGGAGAGGGGTTGGCAAAGCCCGAACAAGTCCGAACGGCATGGTCGTGGCCCGGCTGCCGCGGGCCGCGTGCCTGCAGCCATATCCCGATCTGGTCACGCTGGGGGGATCCCCGGGACAGGGGTGCGGGGCTGGACCACAATGGGCAGTCGGTGATCGGTGAGCCGCCCTGGCGCGCCGGGCCGTGATGGTCGTCGAGACGCGGAGGAGTGGCATGCACACGGGTCACCGTTCTGCGCTGCGCGCACGCGTCAAGCCGGCCCAGGGCAGCGACCACGGCCTGACCATCGGGTTCGCCATCCTGGTCATCCTGCTGGCCGCCGACCTGGTCACCGGCGTGGTCCTCACGGCGTCGTACGCGTCGGCGGTCATCGTGACCGCGCTGATCACCACGCCGCAGCGGACGGCGGTGGTCGCCGCCGTCACCCTCCCCCTGTCGCTGTCGTCGGGCTTCTGGCACGACTCGTTCGGCACCCGCGACTGGGTGGTGCGCTGCATCCTCGCTGCCCTCCTGTCGGCGGGGGCGCTCGTGGCGTCGCAGGTGTCCACCCGGCGGGAGGAGAGGCTGCAGCAGATGACCCGCATCGCGGACGTCGTCCAGCGGGCGCTGCTGCGGGCGATCCCGCCGGAGCTGGACAACATCGCGATCGCGACCCGCTACCAGTCGGCGACCCAGGCCGCGGCGATCGGCGGTGACCTCTACGAGGCGGTCTCGACCGACCACGGCGTGCGCATCCTCGTCGGCGACGTGCGGGGCAAGGGCATCGAGGCCGCCGAGACGGCCGCGACCGTGCTCGGCGCGTTCAAGCACGCGGCGTCGCGGGCCCCCGACCTCGCGACCCTCGCGGCGACCCTGGACCGGGCCGTGTCCCTGGTCATCGACGAGGAGGACTTCGTCACCGCGCTCCTGGTCGAGGTCGACGGTGCGGAGCTGCGCGTGGCCAGCTGTGGTCACCACCCGCCGCTGCACATCACCGACGGCACCGGGACCGACCTCGACACCGGCGAGCCCTCGCCGCCGCTCGGGTTCGCGGTCGAGCCGGAGACGCGCAGCCACCCGTTCCCCGCGGGCAGCCGCGTCCTGCTCTACACCGACGGTCTGATCGAGGCGCGCAACGACAGCGGCGACTTCTTCGACCTCGACGCCGCCCACCAGGTCCTCGCAGCCGGCACCCCGGACGACGCCCTCGACGCGATCGTCCAGCGGGTCACCGCCCACGCCGGGCACTGGCTCGAGGACGACATCGCCCTGGTCCTGATCGAGAACCTCGGCGACTCCCGCGCGGCCGCCAGGGCGTAGCGCCACCCCCTGTTCCGATGCGTACGACGCGCCGGGACTTGCCCGAAATGGGTGAACCGCCCGCCGCCTGATCGGTGCGAACGTCGGTCCCACACCGACCACCCCCAGGAGCCCGCCGTGCGCCGTCGCTTCGTCTCGTCTCGGGTCGCGTTGATCGTCCTGGCCGTCGTGGCCGCCCTCCTCGCCGGCGTGGGCGCCGGGTCCCCGGCCACCGCCCAGCCGGCGCGACATCGACTCCTCCCGTCCGCCGTGCCCGCCGTGACGCCGCACGTCCTCGACGGCCGCGTCCATGCGCTCGCCGAGATCGGCCGCAAGGTCTACGTCGGCGGCACGTTCACGCTCACGCGCAACGCCGGCACGAGCGCGCAGCTCGCGACGCCGTACCTCTTCGCGTTCGACCGCGAGACCGGGCTCGTCGACCCGGCCTTCCAGCCCGGCCTCGACGCGAACGTCACTGCCCTGGCGCCCAGCGCCGACGGTTCGGCGCTCTACGTGGCCGGCACGTTCAAGAACGCCGGCGGCACCAAGGTCCGCAACATCATCAAGGTCGACGCCGCGACCGGGGCGCTCGTGACGGCGTTCAAGAACCCCAGCCCCAACGGCGGGGTCCTCGACATCGAGCTCGTCGGCGACCGGCTGCTGCTCGCCGGGACCTTCACCACGGTGTGGGCCCAGCCGCGGCCGGGCCTGGCGTCGCTGGACGCGACCACCGGCGCGCTCGACGACTACCTGCAGGTCGCGGTCAGCACCAACCACAATTGGCCGTCGGGCACGGCCAAGGCGCCGGTGGGCGTCGGCAAGATCGCCGCCACGCTCGACGGGACGAAGCTGGTCGCGATCGGCAACTTCAAGAAGGCCGACGGGCTCGACCGTGACCAGGCGATGGTGATCCGCCTCGGCGAGACCGGCGCGAGCGTCGACCCGTCGTGGCGCACGCTGCGCTACACGCCGGCGTGCTCGAAGAACTCCTTCGACTCCTACGTCCGCGACGTCGACGTGTCGCCGGACGGCAGCTACTTCGTCATCGTCAGCAGCGGGGCGGGCTACAACGGCACCCTGTGCGACACGGCCGCCCGCTTCGACCTCGCCGTCACCGGCCAGGACGTGCAGCCGACGTGGCAGGCCGCGTCCGGCCAGGACTCGCTGCTGTCGGTCGCGGTCGCCGACAACGCCGTCTACGTCGGCGGGCACCAGAAGTGGATGAATGCCATCCAGAGCGGGGCCGACGAGCAGGCCGGCCAGGTGCCGCGCCCCGGGCTGGCCGCGCTCGACCCCGACAACGGGCTCCCGCTCAGCTGGAACCCCGGCCGCCATCCCCGCGGCGTCGGCGCGGAGGCCCTGCTCGCCACCGACCACGGTCTGTACGTCGGCAGCGACACCGAGTACGTCGGCAACCGCGAGCACCTCCGCCCGCGCCTGGCCTACTTCCCGATCGAGGGCGGCACGGCGCCGTACGCGGAGGCCGACGCGACCCTGCCGCGCAGCCTGTTCCGCCTGTCCGGCACCAGCGTCACCACGCGCACCTTCACCGGCTCCTCGATCACGCCCGCCAGCGCCGTCGCCACCAGCGGCGCGGGCAGCTGGAGCAACGTGCGCGGCGCGTTCATGGTCGGGTCGAAGCTGGTCTACGGCTGGACCGACAACCAGCTGCACTACCGGACCTTCGACGGCACCACCTTCGGGCCCGACCGGGTGATCAACCCCTACGTCGACCCGCTCTGGAGCACGGTCACCACGAGCGGCGGGTCGCAGACCTACCGCGGCCGGGCGCCCACCTTCTACGGCCAGATCTCCGGCCTCACCGGACTGACCTACGCCGACCACCGGATCTACTACACCCGCTCGGGGCAGAGCCGGGTCTACTGGCGGTGGTTCTCGCCCGAGAGCCTGGTCGTCGGTGCCGCCGAGTTCACCGTGCCGAGCTCGATCTTCCCGTCGCTGCGCGACGTGCGCAACCTCGTCCACGCCGACGGCAGGCTGTGGGCAGGCATGTCGACCAACCAGCTCTACAGCCTGCCGGTGAGCGACGGCGCGGCGACGGGCAGCTGGACCCGGGTGACCGGCAGCGGCATCGACACCAACCCGGTCTGGTCCAGCGGCACGACGTTCCTCGGCCCCGTCGCCAACCAGGCGCCGACGGCCGCCTTCACCTCCTCCTGCACCGGCCAGGCGTGCACCTTCGACGCGACCGGGTCCAGCGACCCGGACGGCACCGTCACGTCGTACGCCTGGGACCTCGGCGACGGCACCGCCGCCACCGGGTCGCAGCCGAGCCGCGTGTACGCCGCCCCGGGCACCTACGACGTGACGCTGACGGTCACCGACGAGGACGGCGGCACCGGCACCGTCACCCAGCCCGTGGTCATCGAGGGTGTCGAGAGCGACGTGTCCTACCGTGACGCGACCGGCAAGGTCACCAACGGAACCAGCATCGTGTCCCCGGTGCCCGTGACGGCGGAGGAGGGCGACGGACTGCTGGCCGTCGTCTCGGCCTCCACGACCGCCGTACCGGCAGCGCCGGCGGGGTGGACGCAGGTCGGCAACCCGGTGCAGGCCGACGCCATGACGACCGTGGTGTGGCAGGCGGTCGCCGGCAGCGCCGACACGACGGCCACCGCCACGCACCGCAGCCCGGTCGTCGACACGGCCGGGGGCTGGGTGGTGACGGTCTGGGCCGACCGGTCCGGGGCGACGACGGCCTTCACCGAGCCGGCGGGCTCGTCGGTGCGGCAGCGTCTGATCGGCACCGGAGGCGGCCACGTCGACCAGCTCGTCGTCGACACGGGCGGCCCCGTCGCGGCCGGTGCGTACGGCGACCAGGTGGCCACGGCGGATGCCGCTGCCAAGGGCACCAGCCTCACCATCGCCCTGCACTGACGCCTGTTCCGGCGGGGGATCGGGCCCCTGCCGGACCCATTTCCGGGACCGTCATGCGTGCGTAGCCAAACCTTCATCGAAGTTCGCGTGATCGATGCAGCAGAGAGGTTCCGTTGTCGCGCCAGATTGGTAGTGTCGTGCCTGCAGCGGCTGCAAGTTTCGGAAGGTTCAACGCCTGCGGAGATCTGTGGCCGACGGCGTATCTGGTTTGTGGTGTCCCAATCACGGGTCGGAGCGACGTGTCATCGCAGCCGCTGTGGGTCGCCGAGGTGGCGGCTCTCGCCCCGACAGAGGAGTAACGAGCAACATGGCTCAGGGCACCGTCAAGTGGTTCAGCGCCGAGAAGGGCTTCGGCTTCATCGAGCAGGAGGGTGGCGGCGACGACGTCTTCGTCCACTACTCGGCGATCCAGACCACCGGCTACAAGTCGCTGGAGGACAACCAGAAGGTCGAGTTCGACGTCACCCAGGGCCCGAAGGGCCCGCAGGCGGAGAACGTCCGTCCCCTCTGATCCAGGCTCGCCTGGAGGAGGAGACAAGCGTCTTCACCCGGAGCCCCCGCCGGTCGGCGGGGGCTCCGGTAATTTTTCGGAGACTTTCGGGTTTGTCCTTGGCAAGTGGGGGGAAGATGGATGCGGAAGTCCGGATTGAGGCGCGTCGGAGGGAGGGGCTCGATGGCCGACCAGTTCGACGTGACCCTCGAGGACCGTGACCTCATGATCGAGGTGGAGCTCACCACCAACCTGATCATCGCGGCCAGTGCCTCCGACGAGCGCCTCTCGCTCGACGAGATCGACCGGATCCTGGGCGTCTCCGACCCTTCCTGAGCCGACCCTCGTCCCGGTGTGCCCCGGGACGGGAGCCGCCAGCCTGTGTGGTTCCGTGTGGTCCTGTGTGGTCCCGTGTGGTCCCGTCGGCGCGGTGGCCCGGCGAGCGCCCGCGCCGTGCCGGCCCAGCGCTCGTCGTACTCGCGCACCTTGTCTTGCATAGGGTAGGGGGGTATGGTTTCTGGCATGAGCGAGGGACAGCCGCACCAGCACAGCTACATCGCGAACCGCACCAAGGACGACTACCTCAAGCGGCTGCGCCGCATCGAGGGCCAGGTGCGCGGCCTGCAGCGGATGGTCGAGGAGGAGCAGTACTGCATCGACATCCTCACCCAGGTCTCCGCGGTGACGAAGGCGCTCCAGTCCGTCGCCCTCGGGCTGCTCGACGAGCACATGGCCCACTGCGTCGTGGACGCCGCACGCGAGGGAGGTGCGGAGGCCGGCGTCAAGCTCAAGGAGGCCTCCGACGCCATCGCGCGGCTGGTCCGCTCCTGACACCCGAACCCAGAGAGGAACTCCCATGAGCACCACCCAGACCTTCACCGTCACCGGCATGACCTGCAACCACTGCGTCGCCTCCGTCACCGAGGAGGTCCAGGAGATCGCGGGCGTCGAGGACGTCGCCGTCGACCTGCCCACCGGTGCGGTCACCATCACCAGCGCCGAGCCCCTCGACCAGGCCGCCGTCAAGGCCGCCGTCGAGGAAGCCGGCTACCAGCTCGCATGAGCACCGCGGCGCGGCTGGCCGGCTTCGGCGCGGTCGCCGTCGTCGTCTTCGCCGTCGCCCTGCTCGTCGGCAAGGCGGCCGGCCCGGTCGGCGCCGGGGAGCCGGCGCCGACCCACGACACCCACGCGGGCGCGCCGGACGTCCCTGGCGACGGGGACCACCGCGTGCACGTCACGCCGGCGAGCGGGGCCGGCCAGCCCGGCGGCCTCCAGACGGCCCGGGACGGCTACGCCCTGCGGCTGGCCGACGACCGTGCCGAGGCCGGCCCGGCTGTCCCGGTGCGGTTCACCATCACCGGGCCGGACGGCGAGCCCGTGACGTCGTACGACGTCCAGCACGAGAAGCAGCTGCACCTCATCGCCGTACGCCGCGACCTGACCGGCTTCCAGCACGTGCACCCGGTCCTCCGCGGCGACACCTGGACGACCGAGCTCGCGCTCACGCCGGGCAGCTGGCGGATCTTCGCCGACTTCAAGGCGACCGGTGCTGCGGCGCTCACCCTGGGCACCGACCTCGCCGTCGACGGCGACTTCCGCGCGGCCACGCCCCGCGGCGAGCGGCGCACCTCGGGGGTCGACGGCTACCGGGTCACCCTCGACGGCGACCTGTCCGCCGGCGCCGACGCCCAGCTCGCGCTGAGCGTCAGCAAGGACGGCGAGCCGGTCACCGACCTCGAGCCCTACCTGGGCGCCTACGGCCACCTGGTCGCGCTGCGCGCCGGCGACCTCGCCTACCTCCACGTCCACCCGGACGGCGAGCCCGGCGACGGCACGACCGAGCCCGGCCCGGAGGTCGTCTTCCACACCACCGTCCCGAGCGACGGGACCTACCACCTCTACCTCGACTTCAAGCACGACGGCGTGGTCCGGACCGCGACCTTCACCATCGGGGCCGGGGGCACCGCGCACGGTGCCGATGGTGCTGTCGGGCACGAGGGGGACGAGCACGGAGAGAGCAGTGGACACACACACTGACACCACGGGCGCCACGGGCGGCACCTCCGGCAGCGAGGTCGAGCTGCTGCTCACCGGCATGACCTGCGCGTCCTGCGCCAACCGGATCGAGCGCAAGCTCAACAAGCTCGACGGGGTCACCGCGACGGTCAACTACGCCACCGAGAAGGCGAAGGTCAGCTTCGCCGACAGCGTCACGACCGACGACCTGGTCGCCGCCGTCGAGGCCGCCGGCTACGGCGCCTCCCTGCCGCAGCCGCCCGCCGACGACGGGTCGGACGCGGGCGAGGGCGGTACGGACGACCCGGTGCGCCTGCTGCGCCACCGGCTGCTCGTCTCCGCGGTGCTCACCGTGCCCGTCATCGCGATGGCGATGGTGCCGCGCCTCCAGTTCGACAACTGGCAGTGGCTGTCGCTGACCCTCGCCGCACCGGTCGTCGTGTGGGGTGCCTGGCCGTTCCACCGCTCGGCCTGGACGAACCTGCGCCACGGCACGTCGACCATGGACACGCTCATCTCGCTGGGCACGCTCGCCGCGCTCGGCTGGTCCGTGTACGCGCTGTTCTGGGGCACCGCCGGCACCCCGGGGATGAAGCACCCCTTCGAGCTCACCATCGAGCGCAGCGACGGCAGCGGCAACATCTACCTCGAGGCTGCGGCGGGGGTCACCACCTTCATCCTCGCCGGGCGCTACTTCGAGCAGCGCTCGAAGCGCCGGGCGGGCGCCGCCCTCCGGGCGCTGCTGGAGCTCGGCGCGAAGGAGGTCGCCGTCCTCGGTGCGGACGGCACGACGGAGACGAAGATCCCGGTCGACGACCTGTCGGTGGGCGACCGGTTCGTCGTACGCCCGGGGGAGAAGATCGCCACCGACGGTGTCGTCGAGCGCGGCACGTCGGCCGTGGACGCCTCGATGCTCACCGGCGAGTCGGTGCCGGTCGAGGTCGGGGAGGGCGACATCGTCGTCGGGGCCACCGTCAACGCCGGCGGCCGCCTCGTCGTCCGGGCGACCCGGGTCGGTGCGGACACCCAGCTGGCGCAGATGGCGCGCCTGGTCGAGGACGCACAGAACGGCAAGGCCGAGGTGCAGCGCCTGGCCGACCGGGTCTCCGGGGTCTTCGTGCCGCTGGTCATCCTGCTGTCCGCGGGCACGCTCGGCTTCTGGCTCGGCACCGGCAACGGCGTCGGCGCGGCGTTCACCGCCGCGGTCGCCGTGCTGATCATCGCCTGCCCGTGCGCCCTCGGCCTGGCGACCCCGACCGCGCTCATGGTCGGCACCGGTCGTGGCGCGCAGCTGGGCATCCTGATCAAGGGGCCCGAGGTGCTCGAGTCGACACGTTCGGTCGACACGATCGTCCTCGACAAGACCGGCACGGTCACGACCGGCCGGATGGCGTTGCGCGACGTCGTCGCCGACGACGGCGAGGACCCGGCCGAGGTGCTGCGGTACGCCGGCGCGCTCGAGGACTCCTCCGAGCACCCCATCGCGCGGGCGGTCGCCGACGCTGCCCGCGAGCAGCACGGCTCGCTGCCACCGGTCGAGGACTTCGCCAACGTCGAGGGCCTCGGCGTCCGGGGCGTCGTGGCCGACGCGGCCGAGGACGGGGTATCGCACGCCGTCCTCGTCGGACGCCCGCAGCTGCTCGCCGAGTGGTCCCAGCACCTCTCGCCGCGGCTGCAGGCCGCGCTCGAGGAGGCCCGCGCGGACGGCGGCACCGCGGTCGCGGTCGGCTGGGACGGCCGGGCGCGCGGCGTGGTCGTGGTCGCCGACGCCGTGAAGGAGACGTCGGCGGCGGCGATCGCCGGCCTGCGCGAGCTCGGCCTCCGCCCGGTCCTGCTGACCGGCGACAACGCCGCCGTCGCCCGTACCGTCGCCGCCGAGGTCGGGATCGACCCCGCCGACGTCATCGCCGACGTGCTGCCCGCGGACAAGGTGGACGTCGTCAAGCGGCTGCAGGGCGAGGGCAAGGTCGTCGCGATGGTCGGGGACGGCGTCAACGACGCCGCGGCGCTCGCCCAGGCCGACCTCGGCCTGGCGATGGGCACCGGCACCGACGTCGCGATCGAGGCCAGCGACCTGACCCTGGTCCGCGGGGACCTCCAGGTCGCGGTCGACGCGATCCGGCTGTCGCGGCGCACCCTGGCCACGATCAAGGGCAACCTGTTCTGGGCGTTCGCCTACAACGTCGCCGCCCTGCCGCTCGCCGCCGCCGGCCTGCTCAACCCGATGCTCGCCGGCGCCGCCATGGCCTTCTCGTCGGTCTTCGTCGTCACCAACAGCCTGCGCCTGCGCGCCTTCCGCTGATGGGTTGAGACGTCACTTGTGGCCGGTCGAGGCGTCACTTGTGGCCGGTCGAGACGTCACGTGTGGCGTGTCGAGGCGTCACGAACGGCAGGCCCGATCCATCGACGTACGGCGTGACCACTCGACGGGCGTACGACGGTGGGCCAGGCCGCCGTACGTGACCACTCAACCTGCCGGAAGTGACCACTCGACGTGCCGGAAGTGACGTCTCGACCGCGCAGGTCAGCAGGCGGCGAAGAGGACCGGGCCCGAGGTGAGGTCGGAGATGACGGGGGAGCCGTCGACCGGGGTGAGGTCCATGGTGACGAGGGTGCCGTCGGCGGTGACCCGGCCGAGCTCGAAGCGCTCGGGGAAGGTGCCGCCCTGGCCGGGGGCGGGGCCGGCGGCGAGGCGGGAGCGGCTGTCGGCGTCGGCGCGGGCCTGCTCGTCGGTGTCGAGCACCAGCGCCACCCGCACGTCGCCGTCGGCCCGGGCTGCCATCGCGAACCCGGTGAGCGGGTGGACCCCGCCGGCGTCCTCGATCAGCTCCGCGCCGCGGGTACGGTCGACCGGGTCGGCGCCGCTCATCGCGAGCTCGCCGCAGGCGTGGTCGCCGGTGTAGACCACCGCTGCCAGCGGCTCCCCGAGGGCGGCTGCAGCCCGGCCGACCGGGTCGTCCACGTCGCCGCGCGCCACGTCGGCCCGCAGCCCGAGGAAGCCCGGGTCGTCGCTGGCGTAGACGATCCCTGCGTCCTCGTCGATCTCGATCGCACCGAGCTGCGGGGTGACCGGGCCGCTGAGCTCCTGGAGCTTGCCGGCGTCGGCGAACCACACGCCGTCGTCCTCGTCGGGCTCGATGAACCGGGCCTCGCGCAACCGCTCACGCAGCGCGTCGACGTCCGCGTCCTCGGGCAGGCCCAGGACGAGCAGCGCCCCGGCCCCGCCTTGTGCGAACAGCTCCCACTCCAGGGTGGCGGGGGAGAAGCCGAGGTCGTCCTGCATCGCCGCCGCGGAGTCGTCCAGCGCCGTCGCGCTCGTCAGGTCGCGGTCGTAGGCCTCGAGCAGGAAGTCGTCGACCTCGGCGCCCGTCGACCCGGCCGAGAGGTCGGTGCCCACCTCCGCGCGTACCGCCGCCCAGTCGGTCCAGCCGTAGCGGGCCGACGACTCCGGGGCGAGCACGAGCGCCTCCTCCAGCGGAGTGCGCTCGTCGTCGCGGACGACCCAGACCACCGCCAGCGCGGCGACGACGACGGCCAGCACGGCGCCGACGACCAGCCATCGGCGGCGGGACCAGGCCAGGGCGGGTCGGCGCAACGGACGTTCTCCTCGGCGGGTCGGGGCGGGCCGGGCCCTAACCTAGTCGTGTGCCCGACATCCTCGCCGCCGGAGTGGTCGTCTTCCGCCCGGGCCGCGAGGTGCTCCTCGTCCACCGCCCCCGGTACGACGACTGGTCGTTTCCCAAGGGCAAGCTCGACCCCGTTGAGCACCCGGTCGCCGCGGCGGTGCGCGAGGTCGAGGAGGAGACCGGCCTCCGGGTGCGCCTCGGCCCCCCGCTGCCGTCGCAGCGCTACCCGGTGAACGGTCGCGGCAAGACCGTCCACTACTGGACCGGGCGGGTGACCGGCAGCGACGACGTGGCCGGCTATGAGCCCAACGACGAGATCGACGCCGTCGAGTGGGTGCCCCACGACGACGCTCGCGAACGGCTCACCTACGAGCACGACCGCCGGACCCTCCAGCAGGCGCGCCGGCTCCGTCGCCGTACCCACGCCGTCATCGTGCTGCGGCACGGTCTCGCCCTCGAGCGCGACGACTGGGAGGGCGAGGACGCCGACCGGCCGCTGCGGGCCGCGGGGGAGGAGCAGGCGGCGCGGCTGGTCGACCTGCTCGCGGCGTACGGCGTCCAGCGGGTCGTCACGTCGTCGAGCACCCGCTGCGTGCAGTCGGTGCGGCCCTACGCCGACGCGCACGGCCTCGACCTCGACCTGCGCCGCCGGCTCAGCGAGGAGAAGGCCACCGCGGGCGCCGTCGCCCGCATCGCCGAGGAGCTGCTCGCCGGCGACCAGCCCGCGGTGCTGTGCACGCACCGCCCCGTCCTGCCGCTCGCGTACGACGCCGCCGGGATCGCCCCCGACGACGTCGAGGAGCTGGCGAAGGCCGAGATGCTGGTGCTGCACGTGCGCAAGGGCGCGGTCGTGGCGGTCGAGCGGCACCAGCCACCCCGAGGCTGAGCCCGGCGGCTGAGCCCGGCTGGTCGACCACTGTTCACCTTGCGTTCAGGTCGGGCCGGAGCTCGCGTCACCCGGGCTGCCTAGCTTGCGGAGTGTCCAGTCCGAACAGAGGGCCACGACGACCCTCACCTCCGAGAGGCATGTACTTGAACCTCACGCACCTCCGCCGCGCGGCCGTCCCCGGCATCGCCGCGATCGCCCTGCTGATGAGCGCCTGCAGCGCCGCGAACGAGTCCGGTGGCGACACCGGCGGCGACGGCGCCTCCACCGGCAGCCTGAGCGGCAACCTCAAGGGTGGCGGCGCCACCTCCCAGGAGAAGGCCCAGGAGGCCTGGAAGACCGCGTTCCAGGGCGAGCAGGGTGGCAACCTCACCATCGACTACGCCCTGCTCGGATCGACCGACGGCCGCAGCCAGTTCATCAACGAGGCACTGTCCTTCGCGGGCTCCGACTCCTACCTCAAGGACGAGGAGCTGGCCAGCGCCAAGGAGCGCTGCGACGGCAACGTGATCGAGATCCCGGCGTACATCTCCTCGATCGCCGTGGCGTTCAACGTCCCCGGCGTGGACTCGGTCAACCTCGACGCCGCGACCCTCGCCGGGATCTTCGACGGCAAGATCACGACGTGGGACGACCCCGCGATCGTCGCGCAGAACGACGGCGTCGAGCTGCCCGACCTGAAGATCTCGCCGGTGCACCGCTCCGACGACTCGGGCACGACGAAGAACTTCACCGACTACCTCAACAAGGTCGCCCCCGACGTGTGGCCCTACGAGGCCGAGGACGCCTTCCCCGTCTCCGGCGGCCTGTCGGCCGAGGGCACGTCCGGCGTCGTGAAGTCGATCGGTGACACCGAGGGCGCGATCGGGTACGCCGACGCGAGCCAGACCGGCGACCTCGACGTGGTGTCGGTCAAGGTCGGCGAGGAGTACGTCGCCCCGTCGCCCGAGGCCGCGGCGAAGACCGTCGAGGTCTCCCCGGTCGTCGAGGGCCGCGACGAGACCGACATCGCCGTCGACGTCGACCGCACCACCACCGAGGCCGGTGCCTACCCGGTGATCCTGCTGTCGTACCTCATCGCCTGCGAGACCTATGCCGACCAGGCCGAGGCCGACAACGTGCGGGGCTACCTCGAGTACATCGTCTCCGACGAGGGCCAGGCCGAGTCGGCCGAGCACGCCGGCTCCGCCGAGCTCTCCGAGGAGACCGCCGCCCGCGTGCAGGAGATCGTCGCCGGGATCACGAGCCGGTGACGTGGTCGGGTGCGGCCGGCTCCTCCGGCCGCACCCGACCCCGTCCCGGTCGTCCCGACGACCCGAGCCCACGTCGCACGAGGTGAACCCGTGACCGCCCGCCCTGCCGAGCGCACCGATCCGACCACCGGACGTCCAGACCTGCCCGCCGACTGGGCGAGCGTCCGCGGTGGCGTCGGCGACCGCATCTTCGCCGGTGGCGCGCTCGCTGCCGGCCTGACCATCCTCGCCGCCCTCGCCGGCGTCTTCGTCTTCCTGCTCGCCAAGGGGGCGACCGGCTTCGGCAAGCCCTCCGAGGTCTACGGCCCGCACGCCGAGAGCTTCCTCGGCTACGTCTTCCCGCTTCTGGTCGGGACGTTCACGGCCTCGGCCATCGCCCTGGTCATCGCGGTGCCGCTGGCCTTCGGGATCGCGCTCGTGATCAGTCACTACGCCCCGCGCTGGCTGTCCGCGCCCGCGGCCTTCGTGATCGACCTGCTCGCCGCCGTACCGTCGGTCGTGTACGGCCTGTGGGGCGCGTTCTTCCTGGCCAGGCAGCTGGTGCCGATGCACGAGTGGTTGCACGCGACCTTCGGCGGCTGGCCGGTCCTCGGCGCATTGTTCGGGGAGCCCAACACGGCCGGCCGCTCGATCCTGACCGCCGGCATCGTGCTGGCGGTGATGATCCTGCCGATCATCACCGCGATCACCCGCGAGGTCTTCTCCCGCACCCCTCGGCTGCACGAGGAGGCGGCGCTGGCGCTCGGCGCGACCCGCTGGGAGATGATCCGGATGACGGTCTTCCCCTACGCCCGGTCCGGCATGGTGTCCGCGGTGATGCTCGGCCTCGGCCGCGCGCTCGGGGAGACGATGGCCGTCACGATGGTGCTCTCGGTCGGCTTCGACCTGTCGTGGAACATCATCGCGCAGTCGAGCCCGACGTCGATCGCGGCCAACATCGCGCTCAAGTACAAGGAGCGCAGCGCCGACATGCTCGAGGTCCTCGTGGCGACCGGGCTGGTGCTCTTCCTGCTGACCTTCCTGGTGAACTTCGCGGCCCGATGGGTCATCGGCCGCAGCGAGAGGCGGATGGCCCGATGACGACGACCCTGCTGGCAGCTCCCGAGGAGAAGGAGCGGGTCCACGTCCCGCTGGTCCGCCCGCGGCTGCCGCGCCTGGCGCCCGCGGTCGTCGGTGGTACGGCGACCGCGCTGGCCCTGCTGCTGCTCGTGCTCGGCACCGGCCTCGTGACCGCGGCGGCCACCGGCGCGCTGGTGCACCTGCTGGTCCTGCCGCTGTGGGCGCTGGCCGTCGAGGGACGCCGCGGCGCGACCGACCGGATGATGACCGGCCTGGTGTGGGCGACGTTCACGATCGCCGTCGTACCGCTGGTGTCGCTGCTGTGGCGGGTGGTCAGCGAGGGTGCCGGCCGGATCGACGGCACCTTCCTGAGCTACTCGTTCTTCCGGACCCAGATCGAGCAGCCGGTCGGCATCTACCACGCCATCATCGGCACCCTGCTGGTCACGCTCGGGGCTGCCGCGATCTCGGTGCCCGTCGGGGTGATGGCGGCGATCTACCTGGTCGAGTACGGCAAGGGCAACAAGCTGGCCAAGGCGATCACCTTCCTGGTCGACGTGATGACCGGGATCCCCTCGATCGTGGCCGGCCTCTTCGCCTTCGCGCTGTTCACGCTGATCTTCGGGCCAGCGCACGTCTCCGGATTCGGCGGCTCCGTCGCGCTGTCGCTGCTGATGGTGCCGATCGTGGTGCGGGCGACCGAGGAGATGCTGCGCCTCGTGCCGGACGACCTGCGCGAGGCGTCGTACGCGCTGGGAACGCCGAAGTGGCGCACCATCGTGAAGATCGTGCTCCCCACCGCGCTCGGCGGCATCCTCACCGGCATCACGCTCGCGACCGCCCGTGTCATCGGCGAGACCGCGCCGCTGCTGCTGATCGCCGGCGCCACCGACCGGACCAACATGAACCTGTTCGACGGGGCGATGACCACGCTGCCGGTGCTGATCTACGGCCAGAACCTGCGCGGCGACGCGCCGGCCGAGGCGATCGCCTGGGGCGCCGCGTTCGTCCTCATCGTCATCGTCATGGTGCTCAACCTCGTCGCCCGCATCGTCGGCCGGGTCCTCGCACCGCCGACCCGCTGAGCGCGGGCCACCCAGACCGCAGAGAAGAGAAGGCAGAAACGCAGACATGGCCAAGAGCATCGACATCTCCGACGTCGACATCTACTACGGCGACTTCCTCGCGGTGCAGGGCGTCAACATGACCATCCGGGCCGGTGCGGTCACCGCGTTCATCGGTCCCTCCGGCTGCGGGAAGTCGACCTTCCTGCGCTCCCTCAACCGGATGCACGAGGTGATCCCCGGCGCCCGCGTCGAGGGCAAGATCGTCGTCGACGGCCAGGACCTCTACGACCCCGGTGTCGACCCGGTCGCGGTACGCCGCCAGATCGGCATGGTCTTCCAGCGCCCGAACCCGTTCCCGACGATGTCGATCTACGACAACGTCCTCGCCGGGCTCAAGCTCAACGCCGGCAAGCTCAAGAAGTCCGAGGCCGACGACGTCGTCGAGCGCTCGCTGCGCGGCGCCAACCTCTGGAACGAGGTCAAGGACCGCCTCGGCAAGCCCGGCATGGGCCTCTCCGGCGGCCAGCAGCAGCGGCTGTGCATCGCCCGCGCCATCGCCGTCGAGCCCCAGGTGCTGCTCATGGACGAGCCTTGCTCGGCCCTCGACCCGATCTCCACCTCCGCGATCGAGGACCTCATCCACGAGCTCAAGGACGACTACACGATCGTCATCGTCACCCACAACATGCAGCAGGCCGCCCGCGTCTCCGACGACACCGGCTTCTTCAACCTCAAGGCCACCGGCCAGCCCGGCCACCTCGTCGAGTTCAACCCGACGAAGAAGATGTTCGCCAACCCCGACGACCCCGCCACCGAGGCCTACATCTCCGGCCGCTTCGGCTGATGCCGAGGCGTCACATGTGGCTCGTCGAGTGGTCACTTGTGGCCTGTTGAGTGGTCAGGTCCGGCCTGTTGAGGCGTCACTTCTGGCGCGTCGAGTGGTCACGTCGTACGACGGCGCGCGGGCCGACGCCTCGACGTGCCATGACTGACCACTCGACCCGCCACAGCTGACGCCTCGACCCGCCAGAAGTGACGTCTCGACCCGCCACAAGTGACGCCTCGACGTGCCGGAAGTGACGTCTCGACGAGCCGGCGGGGGAGGGTCAGTTGCCGGGGATGACCGCGGCGAGTCCGAAGTAGGTGGCGATGGCGACCAGGGCAGCGGCGGGGATGGTCAGGACCCAGGCCACGACGATGCCACGGGCGACGCCCCAGCGGACCGCGCTGAAGCGCTTGGTCGCGCCCGAGCCCATGATCGCCGACGTGATCGTGTGGGTGGTCGACACCGGGGCGTGCAGGCCCATGGCCATCACGTAGAGCACGGTGGCGGCAACGCCCTCGGCGGCGAAGCCGCGCGGCGGGTCGAGGTCGATGATCTTCCGGCCGAGGGTGCGCATGATGCGCCAGCCGCCGGAGTAGGTGCCGGCTGCGATCGCGAGGGCTGCCGCCACGATGACCCACAGCGGGACGTCGTCGCCGTCGGAGTAGCCGCCCGCGACGAGCGCGAGCACGATGACGCCCATCGTCTTCTGGGCGTCCTGGAGGCCGTGGCCGAGCGACATGCCGGCGGCCGAGACGGTCTGCGCGTAGCGGAAGCCGCGGTTGATCCGGTGCGGGTTGGCCTTGCGGAAGGCCCACATGATCGCGGTCATGAAGAGGAAGGCGCCGAGGAAGCCGATGAGCGGCGAGGCGACCATCGGGATGGCGACCTTGTCCACGAGCGTGTCCCACTCGACCGTCGTCGCGCTGGCGACGCCGGCACCGACGATGCCGCCGATGAGGGCGTGCGAGGACGAGCTCGGGATGCCGAAGTACCAGGTGATCAGGTTCCACGTGATCGCACCGACCAGCGCTGCCAGGACGATGGTCAGCGCATGGATCCGATCGAGCTCGACCGCTGAGGAGCTGACCTCCTCGATCCTGATGATCCCCTGGATCGTCTGCGCGACGCCGACGCCGAGGAGGGCGCCGACGAAGTTGAGGATCGCCGCCATCGCGAGGGCGATGCGCGGCGTGAGCGCGCGCGTCGACACCGAGGTCGCGATGGCGTTCGCCGCGTCGTGGAAGCCGTTGGTGTAGTCGAAGACCAGCGCGATCACGACGACCGCGATGACCATCAGGAGGATGGCGTCCACGCTCCCGGTCAGCCTTCCTTGACGGCGATCTGCTCCACGATGTTCGCCACCGTCTCGAAGGCGTCGATGGCACCCTCGAGCGACTCGACGACGTCCTTCAGCTTCAGGACCTCGATCGTCGCGAACTCGCCGGAGAAGAGCTTGGCCAGGATGCGGCGGTGGTTGCGGTCACCGGTGTTCTCCAGGCGGTTGATCTCGATCCAGTAGTCCTCGAGCGACTTCATCGACTGCAGGCGCGGCATCGCGGCCGCGGTCAGCTCGGCGCAGCGCTGGAGCACGTCGACCTGGTCGGAGAGCTCGGCGGGCAGGTCGGCGACCTCGTAGAGCAGGATGAGGTCGACGGCCTCCTCCATCATGTCCATGACGTCGTCGAGGCCCGATCCGAGCGCGTAGATGTCCTCGCGGTCGAACGGCGTGACGAAGGTGCTGTTGACCTTCTTGACGATCTCGTGGGTCGTCTCGTCCGCGGCGTGCTCGGCGGCACGCATGCGCTCGGCGACCGACGCCTTGTCGGAACTCTCCGAGAGCATCTCGGCGAGCAGGTCAGCGCCACCGACGAGGTGCTGCGCGGACTTGGTGAAGAGGTCGTAGAACGAAGTGTCGACCGGACGCAGACGCAGACCCACATGGACTCCCGTTGAGGCGGAGACGAACGTCCCCATGCTAGGGGGTGCCGCTCACGTGAACGCAACCCGCGGGCACCCCCGGAGGTGTGTCGCCGCCCACGAATTGCCGGAGGTGCGGTGTCGTCGCAGGTCAGGGCGGCGTGTCGCTCCGCTCAGCCGGAGGTACGACGACGCCGGTTCCGGTCGATCAGCGTCTCCTGCAGGTGCACGGTGCCCGCATTTCTCGTCCAGCGGCCGTCGGCGCCGAGCTCCCAGGCCTCGGTGGTCGGGTCGAACGCGAGGTCCAGGAGGCGTCGTACCTCGTCGCGGCTGTGGTCGGGCAGCCGCACCAGCACCTCGACGCGCCGGTCGAGGTTGCGGTGCATCAGGTCGGCGGACCCGATCCAGGCAACCGGCTCGCCGCCGCCCTCGAAGGAGAACACCCGGCTGTGCTCGAGGTAGCGGCCCAGGATCGACCGCACCCGCACGTTCTCGCTCAGCCCGGGCACGCCCGGCCGCAGCGCGCAGATGCCGCGCACGAGCAGCTCGACCGGCACGCCCTCGCAGGAGGCGAGGTAGAGCGCGTCGATGACCTCCTCGTCGACCACGGAGTTGGCCTTGAACCGGATGCCGGCCGGGCGACCGGCGCGGTGGTGGCCGATCTCGCGGTGGATTTGCTCCACCAGCCCGGAACGCACGGAGTCCGGCGCGACCAGCAGCTGCTGGTAGGTCGCCTTGCGCGACCAGCCGGACAGGTTGTTGAACAGGTGCGCGACGTCCTCGCCGATCACCTCGTCGGTCGTCAGCAGGCCGAGGTCCTCGTACATCCGCGACGTCTTGGGGTTGTAGTTGCCGGTGCCGATGTGGGTGTAGCGCCGGATGCCGTCCGGCTCGTCGCGCACGACCATCGCCAGCTTGCAGTGGGTCTTGAGCCCGACGAGGCCGTAGACGACGTGGCAGCCGGCGGTCTCCAGCTTGCGGGCCCAGCGGATGTTGGCCTGCTCGTCGAAGCGCGCCTTGATCTCGACCAGCACCAGCACCTGCTTGCCGGCCTCGGCGGCGTCGATGAGGGCGTCGATGATGGGGGAGTCGCCGGAGGTGCGGTAGAGCGTCTGCTTGATCGCCAGCACGTGCGGGTCCGCGGCGGCCTGCTCGATGAAGCGCTGCACCGACGTCGCGAACGAGTCGTACGGGTGGTGCACGAGGACGTCGCGGCGGCGCAGCGCCTTGAACACGTCGACGGGCGCGGCCGACTCCACCTCGGCGAGGCTCGGGTGGGTCGCCGGCACGAAGGAGGGGTACTTCAGGTCGTCGCGCGGCAGGTCGGCGATCGAGTGCAGCCCGCGCAGGTCGAGCGGCCCCGGCAGCCGGAAGACCTCCTCCTGGCTGATGTCGAGCTCGGAGACCAGCAGCTCCAGCACCGACGGGGCGATCGACTCCTCGACCTCCAGGCGCACCGGCGGCCCGAACTTCCGGCGCAGGAGCTCCTTCTCCAGGGCGGTGAGGAGGTTCTCGGCGTCGTCCTCCTCGACCTCGAGGTCCTCGTTGCGGGTGACCCGGAAGGTGTGCACCTCGAGCACCTCCATGCCGGGGAACAGCCGACCGAGGTGTGCCCCGATGACGTCCTCGAGCGGCACGAAGCGCGCGTTGCCGAGCGGGACGAAGCGGTCGAAGTTCGGCGGCACCTTCACGCGCGCGAAGTGCTCCTTGCCCGTCTTCGGGTTGCGTACGACGACGGCGAGGTTCAGCGACAGGCCCGAGATGTAGGGGAAGGGGTGCGCCGGGTCGACGGCCAGCGGCGTGAGCACCGGGTAGATGCGCTCCTTGAACAGCCGCTTGCAGTGCTTCTGCTCGCCGCGCTCGAGGTCGCTCCACCGGACCAGGGCGATGCCCTCCTCCTCCAGCGCGGGCACGATGGTGTCGCGGAAGACGCCGGCGTGGCGCTGGCTGAGCTCCTCCGTGCGGGCCCAGATCGCCTCCAGCACCGCCAGCGGCATCAGGCCGCTGGCGGCCCGCACGGCGAGGCCAGTCGCGATGCGCCGCTTCAGGCCGGCGACCCGGACCATGAAGAACTCGTCGAGGTTGCTGGTGAAGATCGCGAGGTAGCGGGCGCGCTCCAGCAACGGCAGCGTCTCGTCCTCGGCGAGCTCGAGCACGCGCTCGTTGAAGCGCAGCCATGACAGCTCGCGGTCGACGAACCGGTTCTCGACCGACCGGATCCGCTCGAGCACGTCCGGGTCCGGCTCGTAGTCGCCGGCGTCGGTGGTCTCGTCCGCGGTCTCGTCCGCGCCCGGGTCCGGGACCACGCTCAGCGGCTCGGTCGCGTCGGCCTCGTCGCCGACGGGGTGCGACTCGGTGCTCATGGGTCGAGTGTGSCAGCCGGTGGTGAACAGCGGGTGGCGCCAGCGCGACCCCGCGATTCCCTACCTGTGAGTAGGTTGTGCTCCGTGAACCTGCGCTCCACGGTCGAGGCCACTGCCCTGCGGACGATCATGGGCCTGCCGGGTCCCGCCCTGCGCGCCGTCGCCGGCCGCCCCCTCGTGCTGGACGGGCAGGCCCTGGCCCCCGACCTCCAGGCGATGCTGCGCCTGCAGCGCATCGCGCGCAAGGGCGACCTGGGCGGCACCGACCTCGCCCGCGGCCGCGCCGCCATGCGCGCCAACGCGGCCCTGGTCGGGGGTGACCAGCCGATCGGCGCGGTCCGCGAGCTCACCGTGGCCGGCCTGCCGGCGCGCCACTACCTGCCGCACGGCGCCCGCCCCGCGACGCAGCCGCAGCCGGTGCTGCTGTTCTTCCACGGCGGCGGCTTCCTGTACGGCGACCTCGACTCCCACGACGCACCCTGCCGCGTGCTCGCGGAGGAGTCCGGCGTGCCGGTCCTCGCCGTCGAGTACGGCGTCGGACCCGAGCGAGCTTTCCCCGGCGGCTTCGACGACGCCGTCGCTGCCCTGCGCTGGGTCGTCGAGCACGCCGACGAGCTCGGCGTCGACCCGGGGCGGGTCGGCGTCGCCGGCGACTCCGCCGGCGGCAACATCGCCGCCTGGGCCGCGATCGAGGCTGCTCGCTCCGGCATCCCGCTGGCGTTCCAGCTGCTCGTCTACCCCTGCACCGACCCCGACCGCGACACCGAGAGCCTGCGGCTGTTCGGCGAGGGCTTCTACCTGACCGCGGACTCGATCGGTCAGTTCAACGAGGTCTACCTGCCGACCGCCGCCGACCGGTCCGACGCCCGGGTCAACCTGCTCGACGTCGAGCTCCCCGAGGGGCTCGCCCCCGCCCACGTCGTGACCGCGGGCTTCGACCCGCTGCGCGACGAGGGCGAGGCCTACGCCCGACGCCTGGCCGACGCCGGGGTGAAGGTCGAGCAGCGTCGCTTCGTGGACCAGATCCACGGCTTCCTCAACATCGTCGGGGTCGGCCGCACCAGCCGTGCCGCCGTGCTCGAGATCGCCGCGGCGCTGCGCGCCTCCCTCCGCTGAGGACGTCGGGTCACAGCTCGGGGCGGTACTCCCGCAACCGGCCGGTGAACTCCACCGAGTCGACCATCGAGGCATCGATGACGAACGGGTCGAGCCCGCGGCGGCCGAAGCGCACGGCCCAGGTCGGGCTGCCCGGCTCGCCGACGACCTGCACGTCGGTCTCCGGCCGGCGCAGGTCGAAGCGGTACGACAACTCGCCCTGCTGCACGTAGACCATCCCGCGCACCACGCTCACCTCGACCGGCACCACCCTGGTGCGCGCCGCGCCCCACGCGAGGCCGACCGTGAGCGCGATCATCACGACGCCGAACGGGCTCACGATCTTGCCGTTGAGGATCGTGAGCAGGGTGACCATGCCGGCGACCACCGCGGTCGCGCCGAGCACCAGCGAGAGCACCCGCGGGTCGCTCCCGTCGCCGACGAGACGGTCCTCCGTCGTACCGTCGAAGAGGGAGAGGTGGCTGTCGTCCGCCTGCGCGGCGAGGCTCGCCCTGGCCTCGGCGAGCTCGGCCTCCAGCTCGGCGACCCGGGCCTCCGCCTCCGCGCACCGGCGGGCGAGGGCATCGCGCTCGGCGCTCAGCGCCGCGTGCTCGGGGTCGGTGCCTAGAGGTCCGGTCGCCATTGCCGCAGTGCCTCCAGGAAGAGGTGGGAGTCGACCATCCGGCTGTCGATGGCGACCGGGGACATGCTGCGGCGCAGGATGTTGATGCGCCAGTTGCGCGAGCCGGGCGTCCCGGTCTGCTCGATCTTGGTGTTCGGGCTGGTCAGGTCGAACTGGCTGCTGAAGTCGCCGACCACGACCTTGAGCACGCCCTGCTCGTCGATGGAGACCGACCGGGTGTTGCCGATCGCGCGGAGCGCGAACAGGAGCAGCACGGTCGCCACCACCGTGAGCGTGGCGCTCAGCGGGATGTCGTCGAGGATGGTCTGCTGCCACGCCATGCGGCCGACGACCGCTGCACACGCGACGGCGATCAGCAGCGAGACGACCGCGAGGCTGCCGCTGCCGCGCTTGGCGTGGAACGGGATCTTCTTCTGCTCGGTGGCCTTCGTGGGGGTGTCCGCGGCCAGGGCGGCGAGCGCCTCGCGGGCGGCGTCCTGGTGGGACGGCCGGCGCGGCGCGGCGGGCTCGGCCGGCGGCTCGACGACGGAGTCCTCGACCTCGATGACCGTGGTCGGCTCCTCGACGGGCTCCTCGACCGGCTCCTCAGCGGCGACCGGCTCCTCCGTGGCGACCGGCTCGGGCTCGACGGCGGGCTCGTCGGTGACGACCTCGGCCGCGGCGACGACCTCGGGCTCGGCCTCGAGGACCGGCTCGGGTTCGAGGACCGGCTCGGGTTCGAGGACCGGCTCGGGTTCGAGGACCGGCTCGGGTTCGATGACGGGCTCGGGCGCGAGGACCGGCTCGGCCTCGACGACGGGCTGTGCCGTCGCGGCGTCCTCGTCGAAGGCGTCGTGCAGGGGCGACAGCTCCGCGGCGACGGGCTCGTCGGTCGCGAGG
>NZ_VLJQ01000121.1:0-12766 GCF_007829375.1 Nocardioides sp. J9
CATCGAGCACTTCGACGACCTCGACGCCGCGCACGTCGCGATGCGCACCGAGCAGCAGAAGCTCGAGCTGCTCGAGCCGATCACCGACATCCACGAGCGTCGTACGACGGCAGCGAAGCGCCTCGAGGAGCTCGACTCCTACGGCATCACCCAGTCCGGCGACGAGACCCCGCTGCGGTACTGGCTGCTGCGCACCCACCTGCGCCTGATCGAGACCGCGGTGGCCGACAACCGCGACGCCCGTGCGGCCACGATGCAGGCGCTCGCCTCGGCGCAGGCCGCCGAGCTGCAGCTCGCCGGCGACCTCGACGCTGCCAAGGACGCGCACCGCGCCGCGGGTGGCGGTGACCTGCAGGCGCTCGCCGCGCTGGCCGAGGCCGAGCGCAACCTGCGCGAGGAGCGGGCCAGCCGGCTCGCCGAGCTGGAGGAGCGGGTCTACCCGCTCGTCGGGCTCACCGACGCCGACGTCCCGGACCTGGAGTCCGCGCTCGAGGACGCGGGTGCGTTCACGGTGCTGCAGGAGCAGGCCCGCGAGCGGCTGCGCACCGGCGAGAAGGAGCGCGAGCGGATCGCGGCCGAGCGGGAGAAGGTGCTGCGCGAGCAGCAGTTCCCCCTCACCCAGGAGCAGGGCGTGCTGCGCCAGGAGCGGGCATCGCTGGAGAGCCGCGCCGGCCGCGTGCCGTCGTACCTCCACGACCTGCGCACCGCCGTCGCCCGCGCGAGCGGGCTGTCGGTCTCCGAGCTGCCCTTCGTTGCCGAGCTGATCGACGTCGCCCCCGAGGAGGCGCGCTGGCGCACGGCGATCGAGACCGTGCTCGGCGGCAGCGCCCGGATGATGCTGGTGCCGCTGGACCGCCTGCGCGACTTCTCCGAGGCGATCGACCAGCTGCGGCTCCCGGCGCGGCTGACCTTCCAGGGAGTCGAGCTCGACCTGCCCGGGACCGGTCCGTCCGACCCGGAGCGGATCGCCGGCAAGCTGCTCTTCAAGGACTCGCCGTTCGCCGGCTGGGTGCAGCAGCACGTCGAGGAGCCGTCGCGCAACGCGCTGTGCGTCGACGACGCCGCCGACCTCGACGGCCCGGGCTTCCGGGTCACTGTCTCGGGCCAGACCCGCAACGGGCGCCGCGGCACGCACGGGCGCAGCGACCAGCGCAACATCATCGGCTTCTCCAGCGAGGACGCGATCGCCGAGATCGACGCGCAGCTGGCGCAGGTCGAGCGCAAGCTGGGCGAGATCGACGGCCGGCTCGAGGAGCTCAAGCGCCGCGGCAGCCTGATCGAGCTGCAGCGCAAGGCCTACGAGGCGATCGTCATGGTCCGCTTCGACGACGTCGACGTCGCCGGCAGCGACCGCCGCATCGCCGACCTCGAGGAGCGCCGCTCCGCGATCCTCGCCTCCGACGACCGACTGCAGGTGCTGCAGGCGCAGATCGACGAGCTCCAGGAGCAGCTCGGCGCGGCCCGCAAGGAGCGCTTCTCCCTCGAGCAGCGACGCGACCAGCTCAACGCCGAGCACGGCGAGCTCGCCGACGCCGAGGACGTGGTCAAGGACCGTGTCATCGCCGTCGAGGACGCCGGTGTCCTGGCGCTGAGCGAGGAGCAGGACGCCGCGCTGACGGCGGACTTCGCGGAGGCGGCGGCGCCGGCCGACCCCGAGGACCTCGACCGGTTCATGGAGAACTCCCACCGCCTCGGCGAGCGCCTGCGCACCGCGCTGGCCGACGCGGAGGCGGAGATCAAGCGCTGCGACGAGGACCTCGCGCACATCTTCCGCACCTACAAGTTCACCTGGGACTCGCCGAACCTCGGCGCGACGGCGGAGTCCTACCCCGACTACGCCCGCATCCTCGAGGACATCCGCGGCAAGGGCCTCGCCGACCGGCACGCCGAGTGGCGCCGCCGACTCACGGAGTGGAGCGGCCAGGACCTCGTCCCGCTATTGCAGGCGATGTCCGCGTCGGTCGAGGAGATCGAGGACCGCCTCGAGCCGATCAACGCGATCCTGCGGCGCCTGGAGTTCGGCGCTGCCGGCGACCGGCTGCGGATCCGGCTGCGCCGGCTCGCCCCGGCGCACGTCCAGGCCTTCATGAAGGACCTGCGGGCGCTGTCCGCCGGCACCAGTGGTGAGCTGAAGGAGGAGGACCTCGACAAGAGGTTCACCGAGCTCAGCCGCTTCATGAAGCAGCTGCGCCGTCCCGAGCACGGGGGCGACGGCCCGACCGACCGCGACCGGCTGCTCGACGTGCGCCGGCACGTCGAGATCAGCGCGGAGCGCTACGACTACCTCACCGGCGAGGTGCGGGCGACCTACCGGACCCTGGGGGAGAAGTCCGGCGGCGAGAGCCAGGAGCTGGTCGCCTTCATCGTCGGCTCCGCGCTGCGCTTCCGGCTCGGCGACGAGATGCGCTCGCGTCCCCGGTTCGCCCCGGTCTTCCTCGACGAGGGCTTCGTCAAGGCCGACTCGGAGTTCGCCGGCCGCGCCGTCCAGGCGTGGAAGGGCCTCGGCTTCCAGCTGATCATCGGCGTGCCGCTCGACAAGGTGACCGGCCTCGAGCCGCACATGGACGAGCTGCTCGCGATCACCAAGAACGCCCACACCCACCAGGCGTGGATCACGCCGATCACCGACGCCGAACCCGACTGACCCCCGGCCCGCTGGCGTCGTACACCTGACCGGCGAGCCGGTGCGGCAATCCGGAGCCGGGACCGCGCCGAACACCTCCCGACGACCCGCGGTGCGGGTGGTCCGGGCGCGGGCTGGGTACCTCCTGCGCCTGACGACACCCACTCGGGACGGAGGCGTGATGGCGAAGGACTTCCGCAAGGGCGACAAGGTGACCTGGCAGAGCCACGGCGGCACCGCCGAGGGCGAGGTGCTGCGCAAGGTCACCGAGGACACCGAGCTGGCGGGCCGCACCGTGCGCGCGAGCGAGGACGAGCCGCAGTACCTCGTGCGCAGCGACAAGAGCGGTGGTGAGGCCGTGCACAAGCCGTCGGCGCTGCGGAAGAAGGGCTGAGGCGTGGTCGCCGGGCTGCCGCAGGGTGCCGAGGTGGTCGTCGTCGGCGCGGGGATCGCCGGGCTCACCGCCGCGGTGCGGCTCAACGAGGCCGGGCTGGACGTCGCCGTGCTGGAGGCCGGTGACGGTGTGGGCGGACGGATGCGCACCGACCGCGTCGACGGCTTCCTGCTCGACCGCGGCTTCCAGGTGCTCAACACCGCCTACCCGGCGGTCAAGCGGCTGCTCGACGTCGACGCGCTGGACCTGCGGGCGTTCGACCGCGCCGCCCTGCTCCACCTCGACGGTGAGAACCGCCGCGTCGGTGACCCGCGGCGCGAGCTGACCGCCCTGCCACGTGCGGTCGCCGCGCCCTTCGCCGGCATCCGCGGCAAGCTCGCGCTGGTGGCGTACGGCGCCGGGGCTATCCTCGCGCCGGTCTCCCGGATCCGCGGGCGCGACGACGTCGCGGCGGCCGAGCACTGGGCGGCTGCTGGTCTCGACGAGGCGGCGGTCGACCGCCTCCTGCGCCCGTTCTTCAGCGGCGTGCTGCTCGAGGAGGAGATGTCAACGTCCTCCCGCTTCGTCGACCTGATGCTGCGGATGTTCGCCCTCGGCGACTCCACGGTGCCGGCGCGCGGGATGCAGCAGGTCCCCGAGCAGCTCGCCGGCCGGTTGCCGACCGGCGCGGTGCACCTCCAGACGCCCGCCCGCGCGGTGTCAACGACCAGCGTCGTGACCGACGAGGGCACCATCCGTGCCCGTGCGGTCGTCGTGGCGACCGACGCCGACAGCGCCGACAGCCTGCTCGACGGACGCCTCGGCGGCACCGCGTGGAAGGGCGTCACGACGATCTACCACGCGACCACCGAGCCGCCGCTGACGACGCCGACCCTGCTGCTCGACCCCGACCCCGGACCGGTCAACAACACCGTCGTGGTCACGGCCGCCGCGCCGGCGTACGCACCGGAGGGCCATGCGCTCGTCGCGACCTCGATCGTGCACGGGGACAAGGAGTTCGACGAGCGGGGCGTCCGCGCGCGGCTGGCCACGCTCTACGGCACGTCCACCTCGGGCTGGGAGCACGTCGCGACGTACGACGTCCCGCGGGCCCTGCCTGCCATGCCGGCCCCGCACTCCTTCCGCAAGCCGGTGCGTCCCGACGCCGACGGACCGTACGTGTGCGGCGACCACCGCGACACCTCCTCGATCCAGGGCGCACTGGTGTCGGGGGAGCGCACGGCTGCGGCGGTGCTGGCCGACCTCGGCCTCTGACGGGCGGAGCGCGAGCCGGGCGAGCAGCACACGAAGGGGCCGTGCGGGAGGGCTCGAACGGGTGCTCGCCGTGCAGCAGATGTGTGGGTGGGATCTGGGTGAAGAGTTTCCTACCGTCGTTGGAGCAGCTCATGTCCCTCATCACCACGGTCGCTCGTGGGGCAGGTGTCGTCGGCGCAACCGCCGGCCTCGTCCTCCTCAGCAGCGGCATCGCATCGGCGCACGAGTGCGTCAACGCCTCGAAGAAGAACCAGGCCGCCGGCGTGCAGATCGTCTTCGGCGTCGACGACGACATCGTCTGGGTCTCGCAGGGCCTGCAGAAGCGCATCGACTCGGGCAAGGTCGACCTCGAGACAGGAGAGGGCTTCCACGGCCTCATCGGTATCGACGTGGACGGCGACAGCGTCGTCGACTTCGCCACCTACATCGTCGGACCCGGCAGCGAGATCCCCCTCCACGCACAGGAGCGAGGCGCCCGCTGCTCCGGCATCGTCAACGTGGAGGACTACTTCGCCTGCTCCGCAGGCTGAGCCGAGCCCTGGCGTTCCGGGGCTGACCCGTCTCAGTCCCGGAACGCCGGCAGGACGTGCTCGCCGTACGCCGCGATCATCTCCCGCCAGTGCGGGCCGATGTTGCTGACGTAGAGCTCGTCGAAGCCGGCGTCGGCGTACTCACGGACAGCGGCGACGTGCTCGTCGACGTCGTTGCCGGCGGTCGTGCTCTCGGCGGTGCTCTCCCTCGTCACCAGCTGCGAGGCCTGCTCGAAGTGGCGGGGTGAGGGGAGCACCTGGGCGAGCTCGCCGGGGATGCCGGCGTTCGCCCAGAGGCGGTGCGCGTGGTCGACGCCCTCCTCGGCGGTCGGCGCCCAGGCGACCTTCAGCCCCGCCGCGGACGGCTTCCCGCCGGAGAGGTCGCTGAACAGTCCACGGAGCTCGGCGTCGGGCATGGTGCTGACGAAGCCGTCGGAGATCTCCGCGGCTGCGCGCGTCGCCTTCTCCCCGAAGGCCGACATCCAGATCGGCAACGGCTCCTCGGGCACGGTCCACAGCTGCGCGTCGTCGACGGTGAAGAACTCGCCGCGGTGGTCGACGGTGCGGCCGGTGCAGAGCTCGCGGATCAGCGCCACGGCCTCGCGGAGCATCTCGATGCGGACGTCGAAGGAGGGCCACACCTCGCCGGTCAGGTGCTCGTTGAGGGCCTCGCCGGTGCCGACGCCGAGGCGGAAGCCGGGGTTCATCACCGCGCAGGTCGCGGCGGCGTGGGCCACCACCAGTGGTCCGGTGCGGCCGATCGGGCAGGTCACCGCGGTCATGATCGGCAGGCTGGTCGCCTGGGCGACGGCGCCGATCACCGGCCACACCATCGGGCTCTGGCCCTGCTCGGAGTTCCATGGGTTGATGTGGTCGCTGATCCACAGGCCGGAGAAGCCGGCCTCCTCGGCGGCGACCGCCTGGGCGACCAGGTCGGCGGGGGTGTGCTCCTCGCAGGACAGGAAGTAGCCGAGCTTCACGGGGTCTCCTCAGGGTCAGGTCGGGTCAGGCCAGGTCGGGGCCGGGGCGTCCCCTCGCGCTACCCGGCGCCCACCGCGGCATCCGAGGTCCGGCACGGCGCGGCGCGGAATCAGTAGGGTCGGGACATGACCACTGACTGGCGCAGCGAGACGGTCGACCACGTGCGGGCCCTCATCGTCCGGGCCGAGCCCGACGTCGTCGAGGAGGCCAGGTGGAAGAAGCCGTCCAACCCCGCCGGGGTGCCCACGTTCTCGGCCGACGGGCTGATCTGCACGGTCGAGACCTACAAGGACAAGGTCAAGCTCACCTTCGCGAAGGGGGCGTCCCTGGCGGACCCGTCCGGGATCTTCAACGCCAGCCTCGACGCGGGCACCCGACGCGCGATCGACCTCCACGAGGGCGACCAGCTCGACGCCGACGCGTTCGTGGCGCTGGTGCGCGAGGCCGTCGCGCTCAACCGCGGCTGAGGCGTCGGTGCACTACGTCGGGATCGACCTCGCGTGGGGCGAGCGCCGGCCCACCGGGCTGGCCGTGCTCGACGCGGATGGGCGGTTGCAGATGGTGGCCGCCGTGCGCACCGACGACGACATCGAGGCCGCGCTGGCGTCGTACGTCGAGGGGGAGTGCCTGGTCGCGGTCGACGCCCCGCTGATCGTGCGCAACGAGACCGGCAACCGCCCGGCGGAGAAGGCGCTGAACAAGGACTTCGCCCGCTTCGACGCCGGCGCCCACCCGTCCAACACCGGGAAGCCGGAGTTCCGCGACCAGCCGCGCGCCGCCCGGATCTGCGCGCGGCTCGGGCTCGACATCAACCCGTGGTCGCGCCGGCCGCGTCGCGGCATCGAGGTCTACCCGCACCCGGCGACGGTCGCGCTGTTCCGGCTCGGCCGGACCCTGAAGTACAAGGACAAGCCGGGCCGCGACCTCGAGCACCTGCGCGCCGAGCTGCTGGTCCTCGTGCGCCTCGTCGAGGGCCTCGCCAACGCCGACCCCGCGCTGCACGTGGACACCCCGGCGTGGCGTGCCCTGCACGCCGCGGTGGTCGCCGCGGCGCGCAAGAGCGAGCTGCGGGTGGTCGAGGACCAGGTCGACGCCGTCGTGTGCGCCTACATCGCCCTCTTCGCCGACCGCCGCCGCGACGACACGGTCGTCTACGGCGACCTGGAGACCGGCTACATCGTCACGCCCGCCCTGCCCGACGACCTCGTCCCGACCCCGCGCGCGAAGCAGGCCGCCCGGTCCGCGGAGCCCGACGCCGTGCCGCCCGTCCCCGCCGGACCGGACATCGGCGCCGCCGTGCGCGAGTACGCCGAGCGGTGGCCCGCGGTGCGCGACACGACCGAGGAGCTCGTGCGCCTGGTCACCGCGGTCCTCGACGAGGCCGGCATCAACTACCTCACGGTCACCGGGCGGGCGAAGTCGGTGACCTCCTTCGCCGCCAAGGCCGCGCGGACCGAGGCCGGGCACGCGGTGTTCACCGACCCGCTGCGCGAGATCACCGACCAGGTCGGGATCCGGGTCATCACCTACGTGCACAGCGACGTGCAGGCCGTCGCCGAGCTGCTCGACGACCAGGTCACCGTCCTCGACGACCGCGACATGGGCCGCGAGACCGCCAGCGAGGGCCGCTTCGGCTACGCCAGCCGGCACCTGCTCGTCCGCCTCGACGACGAGCAGGTCGCGCAGGTCCAGATCCGCACCGTCCTCCAGCACGCGTGGGCGGAGTTCGAGCACGACATCCGTTACAAGGGCACCATCCCCGATGAGCACGTCCCCGACTTCGACCGCCGGTTCACCCTCGCCGCCGGCCTGCTCGAGCTGGCCGACCGCGAGTTCTCGATCATCCGCGAGCGGATCCAGCAGGGCATGGTCGACGCGAGCGACGAGTCCGACGACGACGACCCGCGGATCCCGCCGCGCGAGCTGGCCGCCTTCCTCGCCGGCCAGTACGCCGACGCCGGCTGGTCGCGCACCGACCACTACCAGTGGATGGCGGCGATCGTCCTCGAGCTGGGGATCAGCTCGCTCTCGGCGCTCGGCGAGGTGCTGCGGCAGGTCGACGACGACCTGCTGATGCAGCGGATGGACTACCGCTACCCGCCCGGCGCGGTGCGCCGGCTCGACGACGCCCTGCTGTGGACCTACGGCGAGGAGTACCTCGACTTGCGCGCCAACGCCGACCGCGTGCCCGCCCTGCGGGCGCGCCTGGCCAGGATGCGCGGGACACCCTCCTCCGGGGGTGGGTGAAGCCCCGCAGGACGGGTACCCCCTGCGTCGGCGCGTGGCCGAGGACCCGACGACGAGAGGCGGCATGCACGTGGTGGAGACCTGGCCCGGGTCGGCGTACCCACTGGGGGCGACCTTCGACGGAACCGGAACGAACTTCGCACTCTTCAGCGAGGTCGCGGACCGGGTGGAGCTGTGCCTCGTCGACGTCGAGGGAGCGGACGGGGCTGGTGGGGCTGGTGGGAGGCGCACCGAGACCCGCGTCGAGCTGACCGAGGTCGACGGCTACGTCTGGCACGCCTACCTGCCCGGCGTGCAGCCGGGGCAGTGCTACGGCTACCGGGTGCACGGTCCGTGGGACCCCGCTCAGGGGCTGCGCTGCAACCCGAACAAGCTGCTGCTCGACCCCTACGCGAAGGCGACCGTCGGTGAGGTCGACTGGGGCCAGAGCCTGTTCGGCTACGACTTCGGTGACCCCGACTCCCGCAACGACGACGACTCGCTGGAGCAGATGGTGCTCGGCGTGGTCACCAACCCGTGGTTCGACTGGGAGGGTGACCGGCACCCGCGCACGCCGTACGCGGAGAGCGTGATCTACGAGGCCCACGTCAAGGGCCTCACCGCGACCCACCCCGACGTCCCCGAGGCGCTGCGCGGCACCTACGCCGGGCTCGCGCACCAGTCGGTGGTGGGCCACCTGCACGACCTCGGCGTCACCGCGATCGAGCTGATGCCGGTGCACCAGTTCGTCCACGACGACGTGCTCCTGCAGCGCGGGCTGCGCAACTACTGGGGCTACAACACCCTCGGCTTCTTCGCCCCGCACGCCGGCTACGCGTCCAGCGCCGCCCCCGGCCAGCAGGTGCAGGAGTTCAAGGCGATGGTGAAGGCGATGCACGAGGCGGGCATCGAGGTCATCCTCGACGTCGTCTACAACCACACCGCCGAGGGCAACCACCTCGGGCCGACGCTGAGCTTCAAGGGCATCGACAACCCGGCGTACTACCGCCTCGTCGACGACGACCGGCAGTACTACATGGACTACACCGGCACCGGGAACTCCCTCAACGCCGGGCACCCGCACTCGCTCCAGCTGATCATGGACTCGCTGCGCTACTGGGTCACCGAGATGCACGTCGACGGCTTCCGCTTCGACCTTGCCTCCGCCCTGGCCCGCGAGTTCTACGACGTCGACCGGCTCGCCACCTTCTTCGAGCTCGTGCAGCAGGACCCGGTGGTCAGCCAGGTCAAGCTGATCGCCGAGCCGTGGGACGTCGGCCCGGGCGGCTACCAGGTCGGCGGCTTCCCGCCGCAGTGGACCGAGTGGAACGGCGCCTACCGCGACACGGTGCGCGACTTCTGGCGCGGCGACCACAACCTCGGCGAGCTGGCCAGCCGGATCGCCGGGTCGGCCGACCTCTACGAGCACACCGGCCGCCGGCCGGTGGCGAGCATCAACTTCGTGACCGCCCACGACGGCTTCACCCTGCGCGACCTCGTCTCCTACGAGCAGAAGCACAACGAGGCCAACGGCGAGGACGGCCGCGACGGCGCCGACGACAACCGGTCGTGGAACCACGGCGTCGAGGGGCCGACCGACAGCGCGGACGTCAACGAGGCCCGGGCGCGCGACCAGCGCAACCTCTTCGCCACGCTGCTGCTCAGCCAGGGCGTGCCGATGATCCTGCACGGCGACGAGCTCGGCCGCACCCAGCAGGGCAACAACAACACCTACGCCCAGGACTCCGACCTCAGCTGGATCGACTGGGAGCACGTCGACCGGCCGCTGTGCGAGTTCGTCACCGAGCTGGTGCGGCTGCGCCGCGAGCACCCGTCCCTGCGCCGGCGCCGGTTCTTCACCGGCACCACGGTGCGCACCGGCGAGGGGGAGCGGCTCAACGACATCGTGTGGCTGCACCCCGACGGCAGGCCGATGGAGGACGACGACTGGGGCGACCTGCGCACGCTCGGGATGTACCTCAACGGAGACGGTATCGAGGGCCGGGACCCGCGCGGGCAGCCGATCCGCGACGACCACTTCCTGATCCTGCTCAACGGCGACGACGCCCGCGACGTGACGCTGCCGGACGAGGAGTTCGCCACGGGCTGGCAGGTCGTGGTCGACMCCAGCGGCAGCAGCGACCCCGACGTGCGCCTCGAGGCGGGCGGCACCTTCGCCCTCCCGCACCGCAGCGTCGTCGTGCTCCGCCAGTGGCACGAGCCCGAGCCCGAGCCCGACTCGAGCGCCGCCGCCTCCGTCGCGTCGATGGCGGGGGAGCGGTGAAGCCCGCCGCCGTCGTACCGGCGCGGGTGCCGACGAGCACCTACCGCATCCAGGTGCGCGAGTCCTTCGACCTCGACGCCACGAGGTCGCTGCTGGACTACCTCGACGACCTCGGCGTGGGCTGGGTCTACCTGTCACCGCTGCTCGAGGCGCACCCCGGCAGCGACCACGGGTACGACGTCGTCGACCCCACCCGCGTCGACCCGGCCCGCGGCGGGGCCGATGCCCTCGCCCGGCTCTCCGCCGAGGCCCACCGCCGCGGCATGGGCGTCGTCGTCGACGTGGTGCCCAACCACGTCGGCGTGGAGAGCCCGGCCACCAACGGCTGGTGGTGGGACCTGCTCACGCACGGGCGCACCTCGCGCTACGCCCGCTTCTTCGACGTCGACTGGGCGGCTGGCGAGGACCGCGTGCTGCTGCCGGTCGTCGGGGACGACGACCTGCCCGACCCCGACGGCCCGGTCGGCAACCTCCACCTGGTCGACGGGATGCTCGGCTACCACGACCACCGCTTCCCGATCACGCCCGGCAGCGCCGACGACACCGACGACCCGCAGGTCGTGCACGGGCGCCAGCACTACCGGCTGGTCTCGTGGCGCGCGGCGGACACGCAGCAGAACTACCGGCGCTTCTTCGCCGTCAACACCCTCGCCGGACTGCGGGTCGAGGACCGCGACGTCCTCGAGGCCAGCCACGTCGAGGTCGCCCGGTGGTTCAGGGAGCGGCTCGTCGACGGGCTGCGTGTCGACCACCCCGACGGCCTGCGCCACCCGGCGGCCTACCTCGACGACCTCGCAGACCTGACCGACGGCGCGTGGGTCGTCGTCGAGAAGATCCTCGAGCCCGGGGAGGAGCTGCCACCACGCTGGCGCACCGCAGGGACCACCGGCTACGACGCGCTCGCCGTCATCGACCGCGTGCTCGTCGACCCGGCCGGGGAGCAGCGGCTCACCGCGCTGGACGACCAGCTCCGCGGCGGCGTGGCGGCGTGGGCCGAGCTGGTCCGTGAGAACAAGCGGCACGTCGCGAGCACCATCCTGAACGCCGAGGTGCGCCGGATCGCCCGCGAGGTCGCCGCCGAGCTGGCCGTCGTCCCCGACGAGGAGTGGCGCGGTCCGGTCGAGGAGGTGCTGGTCGAGCTGCTCGCCGCCTTCCCTGTCTACCGCAGCTACCTGCCTGACGGGCTCGACCACCTCCACCACGCTGCCGCGCAGGTCCGGGCGGTCCGGCCGGACCTCGCCCAGGCGCTCTACACGGTGCTGCCGCTGCTCGAGGACCGCTTCCGGGCGCCCGCCCTGCGCTTCCAGCAGACCAGCGGCATGGTGATGGCGAAGGGCGTCGAGGACCGCGCGTTCTACCGGTGGAGCCGCCTGACGTCGCTCAACGAGGTGGGTGCCGACCCCGACCGGTTCTGCGTCGACGTCGACGGCTTTCACGCCGCGATGGCGCGCCGCCAGGCCACCACGCCGCTCGCGATGACGACGCTGAGCACCCACGACACCAAGCGCGGCGAGGACGTCCGCGCCCGGATCAGCGTGCTCGCCGAGGACGCCGACTGGTGGGCCGACCACGTCGCCCGGTTGCTGGATGCCGCCCCCGACACCGAGCGCGGCTTCGCGCACCTGCTGCTCCAGGCCGCGGTCGGCGCCTGGCCGATCGAGCGCGACCGGCTGCACGCCTACGCCGAGAAGGCGATGCGCGAGGCGGGGGAGCACACCACGTGGACGGAGCCGGACGCGTCGTACGAGGACGGCGTGCACGCCTTCGTCGACGCCCTGTACGACGACGGCCCGGTCACCGCGCTCGTCGAGGAGGCCGTCGATCGGCTGGCCGGCGCCGGCTTCACCAACGCGCTGTCGGCCAAGCTCGTCAGCATCACCGCGCCCGGCGTCCCGGACGTCTACCAGGGCAGCGAGCTGTGGGAGCAGAGCCTGGTCGACCCCGACAACCGTCGCCCGGTCGACTTCGACCTGCGCCGACGGCTGCTCTCCGAGCCCGCGCCGGCGGCACCGCTGCGGCCCGAGGGCCCGCTCGACGACGGGCGGGCCAAGCTGCACGTCGTGCGGACCGCGTTGCGGCTGCGGCGCGACCGACCGGACCTGTTCACCCGCTACGAGGCGGTCACGGCGAGTGGCGCGGCCGCCCGGCACGTGCTCGCCTTCGACCGCGGCGGCGCGATCACCGTCGCCACGCGGCTGCCGCTCGGGCTCGAGCGCTCCGGTGGCTGGGGCGACACCCGGCTCGCGCTGCCGCCCGGCACCTGGCGCGACGTGCTGACCGGCCGGCTCGCGTCCGCCGAGGTCGGCCCGGTGCTCGACCAGCTGCCCGCGGCCCTGCTCGTGAGGGAGGACGCATGACCCGCACCGAACCGTTCGCCGTCTGGGCGCCGCGCGCTGACCGTGTCCGGCTCTCGCTCGGCGACGACGTGCTCGCGATGACCCGGCACGACGACGGTTGGTGGGCGCCGGCGGAGC
>NZ_VLJQ01000121.1:12801-58627 GCF_007829375.1 Nocardioides sp. J9
CCTCCTCGACGACGACGAGCAGGTGCTGCCCGACCCCCGGTCGCGGCGCCAGCCCGACGGGGTGCACGAGCGCTCGGCGACCTTCGACCCGTCCGCGCACATGTGGCAGGACGGCGGGTGGACCGGGCGGCAGCTCGCCGGGGCGATCGTCTACGAGCTGCACGTCGGCACGTTCACCCCTGAGGGCACCCTCGACGCCGTGGCCTCCCGCCTCGACCACCTCGCGAGCCTCGGGGTCGGGTTCGTCGAGCTGATGCCGGTCAACGCGTTCAACGGCGTGCACAACTGGGGCTACGACGGTGTCCTGTGGTCGGCCGTCCACGAGGCCTACGGGGGTCCGGCGGCCTACCAGCGGCTCGTCGACGCCTGCCACCGCGCCGGCATCGGCGTGATCCAGGACGTCGTCTACAACCACCTCGGTCCGTCGGGGAACTACCTGCCGAGGTTCGGGCCCTACCTCAAGCAGGGCCGCAACACCTGGGGCGACCTGGTCAACCTCGACGGCGAGGGCTCGGCCGAGGTGCGTCGCTACATCCTCGACAACGCACTGATGTGGCTGCGCGACCTCCACGTCGACGGGCTGCGGCTCGACGCCGTGCACGCGCTCGTCGACGACTCCGAGGTGCACCTGCTCGAGGAGATGGCCGTCGAGGTCGCCGCCCTCTCCGCCCACCAGAACCGTCCGCTCACGCTCATCGCCGAGTCCGACCTCAACGACGCCCGCATGGTGACCCCGCGCGAGGCCGGCGGCCGCGGCATCCACGCGCAGTGGAGCGACGACTTCCACCACGCCGTCCACGTCGCGCTCACCGGCGAGACCAGCGGCTACTACGCGGACTTCGCGCCGCTCGATGCACTGGCGAAGGTGCTCGACCGCGGCTTCTTCCACGACGGCACCTTCTCCAGCTTCCGCGGCCGCGACCACGGCCGCCCCATCGACACCGACCGGCTGCCCGCGTGGCGGCTGGTCGTCTGCGCGCAGAACCACGACCAGGTCGGCAACCGCGCCCGCGGCGACCGCACCGCCGAGCACCTCGACGACGAGCGCCTGCTCTGCGCCGCGTTGCTGACGCTGTGCTCCCCCTTCACGCCGATGCTCTTCCAGGGCGAGGAGTGGGCGGCCAGCACGCCGTTCGCGTTCTTCACCTCCCACCCCGAGCCGGAGCTGGCCACCGCGACCGCCGAGGGGCGCCTCGCCGAGTTCGAGCAGATGGGCTGGGACCCCGACGAGGTGCTCGACCCCCAGGACCCCGCGACCTTCACCCGCAGCCGGCTGGACTGGGACGAGCGACTCGGTGGCCGCCACGCCCGTGTGCTCGCCGGCTACCAGCGCCTCGCCGCGCTGCGCCGCGCGCACCCGGAGCTCACCGACCCCGCCTTCGGCCGCGCCACGGTCGACGAGGACGCCGGGCAGCTCACGCTCGATCGCGGCGCGCTCGCAGTGCACCTCAACCTCGGCACGGCACCGTGGTCGGTGGGTGCCGCCGAGGTGCTGTTCATCACCACCGACGACGTCCCGGCCGGGGCCGCGGACGGGCCGGTCGACGTACCCCCGGGCAACGCAGTGCTGGTGCGTAGGCTCGACGCATGACCACCGCACCGGCCGACCTCGCCACCCTCGAGGCGCGGTTCGCGACCGCGCTGCCGGAGCTCGCCCTGCCCGCGCAGGCCGCGGAGACCCCCGAGCCGCGGCTGGTGGTGCTCAACGTGCCCCTCGCCGAGGAGCTCGGGCTCGACCCCGAGCGGCTGGAGACGCCCGAGGGCCTCGGCCTGCTGACCGGCACCCGGCCACCGGCCGGCGCCCAGCCCGTCGCGCAGGCCTACGCCGGGCACCAGTTCGGCGGGTTCGCCCGCCTCGGCGACGGCCGGGCCCTGCTCATGGGCGAGCTCGTCGACCGCGAGGGCCGGTTGCGCGACCTCCACCTCAAGGGCTCCGGGCGCACCCGCTTCGCCCGTGGCGGCGACGGCCTGGCGGCGCTCGGCCCGATGCTGCGGGAGTACGTCGTCAGCGAGGCCATGCACGCGCTCGGCATCCCGACGACCCGCTCGCTCGCCGTGGTCGCCACCGGCCGGCGCGTGCACCGCGAGGAGGTCCTGCCCGGGGCCGTGCTGGCCCGGGTCGCCTCCAGCCACCTGCGGGTCGGCACCGTGCAGCTCGCCCGCGCCGCCGACGACGTGGACCTGCTCCGTCGCGTCGCCGACCACGCCATCGAGCGGCACCACCCGCTCGCGGCCGAGGCGCCCGAGCCCTACCTGGCGCTCTACCGCTCGGTGATCTCCGCGCAGGCCTCCCTGGTGGCGCGGTGGATGCTCGTCGGCTTCGTGCACGGCGTGATGAACACCGACAACATGACGCTGTCGGGGGAGACGATCGACTACGGGCCGTGCGCGTTCCTCGACGCCTACGACCCGGTGACCGTGTTCAGCTCGATCGATGACGGCGGCCGCTACGCCTACGGCCGGCAGCCCGCTGCCGCGCAGTGGAACCTCGCCCGCCTCGGCGAGGCGATCCTCCCGCTGCTGCACGAGGACCAGGAGGCGGCGGTCGCGATCGCGACCGAGGCGCTCGGCGAGTTCGCCCGCGAGTACGACGACGCGCTGGCCGCCGGGCTCCGGGCCAAGCTCGGGCTGCCGATCGGCGCCGAGGCGGACGCCCGTCGCCTGGCGGAACCGCTGCTCGAGCTCCTCGCCGGCGGGCACGTCGACCACACGTCGTTCTGGCGCAACCTCTCCACCGCCGCTCGCGGGGACGCAGAGCCGGTGCGCGGCATGGTGCTCGACCTGCCGCAGGTCGACGCGTGGCTGGAGGAGTGGCGCGCGCTGGGTCCGAACCCCGACGCCATGGACCAGGTCAACCCCGTGCACATCCCACGCAACCACCTCGTCGAGGAGGCCCTCGCCGCCGCGGACGAGGGCGACCTCGACCCGCTGCACCGGCTGCTCGAGGCGGTCCGCGACCCCTACCGCCCGCGTGCAGGGTGGGAGCGCTACGCCGAGCCGGCGCCGGCGGACTTCGGGCGCTACCGCACCTTCTGCGGCACCTGAGCCTGTCGCACCCCGTATGGGACCACCCGGATCGGCTAGCGCTCAGGGCATGGTCAAGCTCACGATCGTCCACTACTCCAGCTACGGCACCGCCCACGCGATGGCCTCGCGCATCGCGGAGACGGCCGAGAAGGCCGGCGCCGAGGTCCGCCTGCGCCGGGTGCGCGAGACCGCGCCACCGGAGGTGGTCGAGAGCGTCGACGCCTGGGCGGAGCACGCCCGCTCGGTCGCGGACATGCCCGTCGCCGAGCCCGACGACCTGGTGTGGGCCGACGCGGTGATCATGGGCTCGGGCACCCGCTACGGCCACGTCACCAGCCAGCTGCAGGCGTTCATCGACACCCTCGGCCCGGTGTGGCAGGAGGGCAAGCTCGCGGACAAGGTCTACGCCGCGTTCACGTCCAGCTCCACGCCGCACGGCGGCCAGGAGTCGACGATCCTCGCCATGCTCACGACCTTCTGCCACTTCGGCGGGATCATCGTGCCGCCGGGCTACACCGACGAGGTGAAGTTCCAGGACGGGAACCCGTACGGCGTCGGCGTGGTCACCGGCGGGCAGGAGACGCTCACGGACACCGACCACGCCGCCCTCGACCACCTGGTCAACCGGGTCCTGCGCGTCGCGGAGGGCCTCGAGCTCGACTGAGGCCTCCGGGGACCGGACGTGCCCGTCGGGGAAATCCTCTGGCGTGTTGTCGTACCGGCGTGGTGCCCTTCGTGGTGGGGGTGAGGGCGGTGATCGGCACCGCCACGACGGAGGAGAGTCCAGCAATGACGCACTACCTGATGTCCGTGATCGGCCCGACCGAGTACCACGACGAGTTCTCCGGTTACGGGTCGAAGGAGGAGATGGAGCAGTCGTTCGCCGACACCGGCGCGTTCAACGACCAGCTCAAGGCCGACGGCCACTGGGTGTTCGCCGGTGGCCTCCAGGCGGCCAGCAACGCCACCGTGGTCGACGGCCAGGGTGACTCGCCCGTCGTGACGGACGGTCCCTACCTGGAGACCAAGGAGGCGATGGCCGGCTTCTGGGTCATCGACGCCCCCGACCTCGACGTCGCGATCCGGCTGGCGGCTGAGGCGTCGAAGGCGTGCCGCGGGAAGGTCGAGGTCCGCCCGTTCGACGGGCTGGGCTGACGCCCGCCCGTGGCGGCGGGGTCAGGCGTCGGCGGGCCGGTCGTTGTAGGCGCCCGCCCCCTCCTGGCCGGTCAGCGGCAGCCGGGCGTCGACCGGCTGGAGCTGGTCGGTGCCGAGCAGCCCGACCGGAACCACCGGCACGCCGGCGGTCAGCGCCAGCTGCGCCACACCGGTCCGGCCGCGGTAGAGCCGGCCGTCGCGCGAGCGGGTGCCCTCGGGGTAGATCCCGAACGCGTCCCCGCGCCCCAGCACCTCGAGCGCGACGTCGAGCGAGTTGAGCGCCGCACGGGTGTCGTTGCGGTCGACCGGCACCATGCCGAGGCCCTCGAACCACGCCTTGCTCAGCTGCCCCTTGAGGCCGCTGCCCGTGAAGTACTCCGCCTTCGCCAGGAACACCACCTTGCGCGGCGCCACGATCGGGATGACGACGCTGTCGGCGAAGCTGAGGTGGTTGCTCGCGAGCAGCACCGGCCCCGTCAGCGGCACGTTGTCGATGCCCTCGACGCTCGGCCGCCACACGGCTCGTGCCAGTGGCGGGACGACGGAGTGGAGGACCTCGTACAGCACGCCGCCAGCCTAGGCCGCGTCGATGGCGGGGGCGTGACGGGTGGGTTTCGGTGGACGGGGTGGGGGCGTGCGGCGGGTGGGGTTTCACCACCTGGGTGGTGAAACCCCGGCGACACGCCGGGAGAAACGTGTGCCAGGTCCGGGTTTCTCGTGCCCAGTCACGGAGATTCACCACCTAGGTGGTGAAACCCCACGAGGCCCCACCCCCGACCCACCGACCCACCCCTACGAGTCGAACCCCAACCCCACCCGGTCCAGCGTCCGCAGCCACAGGTTCCGCCGCCCGGTCTCGTCCGCCCGCGCGGACGCCCACCGGGTCAGCTGGATGCCGGTCCAGGCGAACGGCTCGGGCGGGAACGGCAGCGGCTGCTCGCGCACCATCGCCAGCCGGGTGCGCTCGGTCTCCTCGCCGGCCAGCAGGTCGAGCATGACGTTCGCGGCGAACCGGGAGGCCCCGACGCCGAGGCCGGTGAACCCAGCGGCATAGGCGAGGCGGCCGCGCCTCGCCGTGCCGAAGAAGGCGCAGAAGCGGGTGCAGGTGTCGATGACGCCGCCCCAGCGGTGCGTGAACGCGACGTCGGCCAGCTGCGGGAAGGTCTCGTGGAAGTGCTCGGCCAGCACCCGGTGGGTCGCCGGGCGCTGCTCGTGGTGGGGGGCGATGCCTCGCCCGAAGTGGTAGACCGCGTCGTAGCCGCCCCACAGGATGCGGTCGTCGTCGGTGAGCCGGTAGTAGTGGAAGAGGTTGCCGGAGTCGGCGACCCCGCAGCGCTGCTCCCAGCCGATCGACGCCAGCTGGGAGGCCGTCAGGGGCTCGGTGGCGAGCACGTGGTCGTAGACGGGGACGACTCGGCGCCGGGCCTTGCGCAGCAGCGAGGTGAACACGTTCGTGGCCAGCACGACGTGCCCCGCGTCGACCACCCCGTGCGGCGTGTGCACCTCCATCCGGGTGCCGTTCCGTCGTACGGCGGTGACCGGGGTGCCCTCGGCGATGCGCACCCCGAGCGACTCGGCGGCCCCGGCCAGGCCCCACGCCATCCGGGCCGGGTCGACCATCGCGCAACCGTCGGCGTCGAGCCGGCCGGCGAGGTAGGTGGGGGAGTCGACCAGCGCGCGGACGGCGGCGGCGTCGAGGAAGCCCGGGGTGCCGGGCTCGAGCAGGTCGACTTCGTGCGGGCGGGTGGCGACCGACAGCTGGCCAGTGCGGGCGAAGCCGCAGTCGATGCCGTGGCGGCGGACCGTCTCCTCGATCTCGTCGAGGTTCTGCAGCCCGAGCCGGTCGAGCTCGTCGTACTCCCCGGGCCAGCGGTCGCGGCCGTTCGCCTCGCCGTGGGTGAGGCTGGCCTCGCAGAAGCCGCCGTTGCGTCCGGTCGCGTGCTCGGCGACCCGGTCGCGCTCGAGCAGCACCACGGACCGGTCCGGGTCGCGCTCCTTCGCGAGCAGCGCGGTCCACAGGCCGGTGAACCCGCCGCCGACGACGACCAGGTCGGCCGCGGTCGCCCCCACGGGCGGTCGAGCGGGCGGCCGGTCGGGGGTGTCGAGCCAGAGCACCCGCGGCTCGGCGGCGTCGGCGAGCGCGTGGGCGCGCTCCGGGGTGGTCGTCACTGCTCGCGCTGCCCCCACGGCGCGCCGTACGCCGTCAGCAGGTCGAGGAAGGGCACGGCGTCGAACGCTTCCGGGCCGAGCACGCCGGCGCCCTTCCACACGCCGGTCGCCAGCAGCTCCAGCGCGATCACGGGGTTGACCGCGGTCTGCCAGACCACGCACTGGTGGCCGTACTCCTGCATCGACCACTCGTTGTCGACCACGTGGTAGAGGTACGTCGACCGCGGGCCGGTCGGGTTGCCGTCGGCGTCCTTCCCGGTGCCGGTCACCCACAGGCCCGCGCAGGTCTTGCCGGTCATCCGCGGGCCGATCGTCGCCGGGTCGGGCAGCACGGCGGCGACCACGTCGCGCGGCGAGACCTCGACGCCCTTGACCCGCACCTTGTCCGTGCGGTCGAGCCCCAGGGTGTGCAGCACCTCGAGGATGGTGATCATCTCCTCGCCGAGGCCGTACTTGAACGTCGCTCGCCGGCAGTCCACCCAGCGCGGCATGAGGAGGACCTCCTCGTGCTCGACGTTGACGCACTCGACCGGCCCGATGCCCTCGGGGAAGTCGAAGACCTCCGGCTCGCTGAACGGGGCAGTGGTGAACCAGCCGCGCTCCTTCTCCCACACCACCGGCGGGTTCAGGCACTCCTCGATCGTGGTCCACATCGAGAACGACGGTGCGAAGACCTCGTTGCCGTCGTCGTCGGTGACGACGAGGTTCGCACCGTCGCGGGTGGCCAGCTCGTCGATCTCGGCGAAGAGGTGGTCCGCGGCGTAGCGGGCGAACACGTCGGACAACCCCGGCTCGACGCCGATCCCGACCAGGGCGAGGCGCCCGGCCTGCTCCCACCGGTCCACGACGGCGAACTGCTCGTCGCCCAGCTTCACCCCGCACCGCTCGTACGGCGCCTCGGGGTGCGGCTGCGACAGCGACATCGCCATGTCGAGGTAGTCGGCGCCGGCGGCGAACGCGCCCTCGAAGATCGACATGTTGAACACCGGGTCGACGGCATTCATCACGTGCGTGATCCCGTGCTCGCGGCACAGCGCCGTGACTGCCTCGGCCGACGAGGCGTCGACCTGGGCGGCGACGTACCGCGGGTCGGTCGCGGCGGCCCGCTCGGCCCGGACCGGGTCGTGGTCGGCGACGACGAGGAGCTCGAAGAAGTCGCGGCGCGCAGCGATCGCGGTGAGGGCGCCCCCCACGCCACCGGCACCGACCAGCAGGATCCGCATCGTCGCGCCGGTCCTCACTCGCCGATGTGCGACATCACGTGCTTGATGCGCGTGTAGTCCTCGAGGCTGTACACCGACAGGTCCTTGCCGTAGCCGGAGTGCTTGAACCCGCCGTGCGGCATCTCCGAGACGAACGGGATGTGGGTGTTGATCCACACCACGCCGAAGTCGAGCTTGCGCGACATCCGCAGCGCGCGGGCGTGGTCCCGCGTCCACACGCTGGAGGACAGGCCGTACTGCACGCCGTTGGCGAACCGGAGCGCCTCGGCCTCGTCGGAGAACCTCTGCACCGTGATGACCGGGCCGAAGATCTCCTGCTGGATCGCGTCGTCGTCCTGGCGCAGGTTGGAGACCACGGTCGGGTCGTAGAAGTAGCCGCCCTCGCCGCCGGCGACCGTCGGGCGGGTGCCGCCGGCCTCGATCCGGGCGTGGTCGGGCAGGTTCTCGACCATGCCGCTGACTCGCGCGAGCTGGTCGGGGTTGTTGAGCGCGCCGTAGAGGACGTCGGGGTCGTCGGGCATGCCGGTGCGGGTGCTGCGCGCCTGCTCGGCGAGCGCGGCGACGAGGTCGTCGTGCACGCCCTCGGCGGCCAGCACCCGGGTGGCGGCGGTGCAGTCCTGGCCGGCGTTGAAGTAGCCGGCGGTGGCGATCGCCTCGGCGGCGGCCGCGACGTCGGCGTCGTCGAACACGACCACCGGAGCCTTGCCGCCGAGCTCGAGGTGGACCCGCTTCAGGTCGGTCGCGGCAGACCCGGCCACCTCCATGCCGGCGCGGACCGAGCCCGTGATGGCGACCATCTGCGGGACCGGGTGCTCGATCAGCCTGCGGCCGGTGTCGCGGTCGCCGCAGACCACGTTGAGCACCCCTGGCGGCAGGAACTCGTTGGCGAGCTCCGCGAGCAGCACGGTGCTGGCCGGGGTGGTGTCGCTGGGCTTGAGCACGACGGTGTTGCCGGCCGAGAGCGCCGGCGCGATCTTCCAGATCGCCATCATCAGCGGGTAGTTCCACGGCGTCACCTGCGCCACCACGCCGATCGGCTCGCGGCGGATCCACGAGGTGTGGTCCTTGAGGTACTCGCCTGCGCTGCTTGCCTCGAGGACGCGCGCGGCGCCGGCGAAGAAGCGCAGCTCGTCGACGCTGGGCGGCAGCTCCTCCTCGGCGGTCAGGCCGATCGGCTTGCCGGTGTTCTCGCACTCGACGCGGACGAACTCGTCGGCGCGGTCCTCCAGCGCCTGGGCCATCCGCAGCAACGCCTCCTGCCGCTCCTTCGGGGTGGTGTCGCCCCAGGTGTCGAAGGCCCTCGCGGCCGCCTGCATCGCGCGGTCCACGTCCTCGGCGCCGCTCGCCGGGGCGGTGGCGTAGGCCTGCCCGGTCGCAGGGTTCACGACGTCGTACGTGGCGCCCGACGCGGCGTCGACCGAGGCCCCGTCGATGACATTGCGGAGGGTCGTCATGCCCGGGGAGCCTAGCCAGCATCTCGCACGCAGGGAAGCGCCTTCGCGACGAAATCCGTTGCGAAGTCGTGTAACAGCGACGAAATCACTTGCCGATATCGCGAACGCGAGGGAGGATGGCGCCGTGTACGACGATGCCGCGCACGGCGCCCTGCAACAGTCCGCCCGGGACCACCTGTGGATGCACTTCACCCGCATGTCGTCCTACGACACCGCCGACGTTCCCGTGATCGTGCGGGGTGAGGGTGCCTACGTCTGGGACAGCCGCGGCCGCAAGTACCTCGACGCCCTCGGCGGGCTCTTCGTCAGCCAGCTCGGCCACGGCCGCACCGACCTCGCCGAGGCTGCCGCGAAGCAGGCCGCCGAGCTCGCCTTCTTCCCGCTCTGGTCCTACGCGCACCCGACCGCGATCGAGCTCGCCGAGAAGATCGCCGGCTACGCGCCCGGCGACCTCAACCGCGTCTTCTTCACCTCCGGCGGCGGCGAGGCCGTCGAGTCGGCGTGGAAGCTGGCGAAGAACTACTTCAAGCTCGTCGGCAAGCCGATGAAGCACAAGGTGATCAGCCGCGCGATCGCCTACCACGGCACCACCGCCGGGGCCCTGTCGATCACCGGCCTGCCCGGCCTCAAGCAGCAGTTCGAGCCCCTGGTCCCGTCGACCTTCCGCGTCCCGAACACCAACATCTACCGCGCGCCGTCGTTCCTCGCCGGTGCGGACGGCACCGTCGACCCCGAGACCTTCGGCCGCTGGGCCGCCGACCAGGTCGCCGTCGCGATCGAGGCCGAGGGCCCCGACACCGTCGCCGCCGTCTTCCKSGAGCCGGTGCAGAMCSCCGGCGGCTGCTTCCCGCCGCCGCCGGGCTACTTCCAGCGGGTCCGCGAGATCTGCGACGAGTACGACGTCCTGCTCGTCTCCGACGAGGTCATCTGCGCCTACGGCCGGCTCGGCCACATGTTCGGTGCCGAGCGCTACGGCTACCAGCCCGACATCATCACCTCGGCCAAGGGCATCACCTCCGGCTACGCGCCGCTCGGCGCGATGATCGTCAGCGACCGCCTCTACGAGCCCTTCGCCCGCGGCACCGAGACCTTCCTGCACGGCTACACCTTCGGTGGACACCCCGTGTCCACCGCCGTGGCACTGAAGAACTTCGAGGTCTTCGAGGACGAGAAGGTGCTCGAGGGAGTCCGCGAGCGCGAGGGCGCCTTCCGCGGCACCCTCGAGAAGCTCCTGGACCTGCCGATCGTCGGCGACGTCCGCGGGGACGGGTACTTCTACGGCATCGAGCTCGTCAAGGACAAGAGCACCAAGGAGTCCTTCGACGAGGCCGAGTCCGAGCGCCTGCTGCGCGGCTTCCTCTCGAAGGCCCTCTTCGACGCGGGCCTCTACTGCCGCGCCGACGACCGGGGCGACCCGGTCATCCAGCTCTCTCCGCCGCTGGTCTGCGACCAGGCGCACTTCGACGAGATCGAGGAGAAGCTCCGCTCGGTGCTGACCGAGGCGGTCGCCCTCCTGTAGGGCACCAACGAACCGGGGACCGGGACCGGGTCGGCGTCGCGCAGAGCTGAGTGGGAGAGCGCGCGACACCGGCCCGGTTCTCGTTGGCCGGCTCGTCGAGACGTCACTTTCGGCGGGTTCAGACGTAACTTGTGGCGGGTCGAGAGGTCATTTTCGGCGGGTCGAGACGTCACTTTCGGCGCGGCGGGTGGTCACGTGGGCGCGTTGCGTACGCCGTGCGCGGCCGCCACCCCGAGCAGGCGGTGGCCGGCTGGCCCGGGCCGGTCAGGCGGGTTGCTTGCGGCGGGCGGCGAGCATGTTGCCGACGACGATGGCCAGGGCGACGAGGAACATGATCGTGCCGATCACGTTCACCTGCATCGGGATGCCGCGCTGGGCGACGCCCCAGACGTACATCGGGAAGGTCACGGTCTGGCCGGCGTTGAGGTTGGTGATGATGAAGTCGTCGAAGGACAGCGAGAAGCTCAGCAGGGCGGCGGCGGCGATACCGGGGAAGACCAGCGGGAAGGTCACCCGCCAGAAGGTCGTGGACTCGCTGGCGTAGAGGTCCATCGCCGCTTCCTCGAGGTTGCCGTCGAGGCCGGCGAGCCTCGCCTTGACCGTCACGATGACGAACGACAGGCAGAACATCACGTGCGCGATGAAGATCGTGACCATGCCGAGCCGGCCGCCGAAGCCGGCGGAGACGAAGAGGGCCAGCAGCGAGGAGCCCATCACGATCTCCGGCGAGGCCATCGGCAGGAAGATGATCGTGTTCATCGACGAGCGGCCCAGGAAGCGGTGCCGCACGAGCGCGAACGCCGCGAGCGTGCCGAGGATCGTGGCGACCAGGGTGGCGGACAACCCGATGACGACGCTGCGCAGCACCGCCTCGCACATCCCGTCCGGCTGGCACACGTTCGCCCAGTTGTGCCAGGTGAAGTCGCGGAAGGCGTAGACGTTGCGCGACTTGCTGTTGTCGTTGAAGCTCATCAGCATCACGACGGCGATCGGCACGAACATGTAGACCAGCACGAGCACACCGGCCGCCAGGACCAGGTGCTCGCCGATCCACCGGCCAGCGCGGTGCAGGACGTTCACAGCAGCTCCTCCGTCCCCGCCTTGCGGATGTAGAGCACGACCATCGCCACGATGATCACCATCAGCGTCACCGACAACGCGCCGGCGGTGGCGTAGTCGCCGGTGTTCGTGAAGAGGTCCTGGATCACGTTGCCCACCATCCGCTGGTTGGTGCTGCCGAGGAGCTGGGCGTTGATGTAGTCGCCCGCGGCGGGGATGAAGGTCAGCAGGGTGCCGGCGACCAGGCCGGGCATCGACAGCGGCAGCGTCACCTTCCAGAAGCCCCGCGCCGGCGAGGCGTAGAGGTCGCCCGCTGCCTCGATGAGGCGTACGTCGATCTTCTCCAGGCTGGCGTAGAGGGGGAGCACCATGAACGGCAGGAAGTTGTAGACCAGGCCCGCGATCACGGCGACCGGCGTGGCCAGCAGGCGGTCGTCCTCGCCCATGAGGTGCAGCGTCTGGAGGAAGTCGACGACGAACCCGTCGTCGGCGAGGATCAGCTTCCACGACAGCGTGCGGACCAGGAAGCTGGTGAAGAACGGCGCGATGACGAGCACCAGCATCACGTTGCGCCAGCGGCCCGCCTTGAAGGCGATCGCGTAGGCCAGCACGTAGCCCAGCACGGCGCAGATCACGGTCGCGACCCCGGCGTACCACAGCGATCGCCACAGCTCGTCCGCGTGCTCGCGCAGCGCGTCGGCGAAGTTCGCGACGTGCCAGGTGACGTCGTAGCCCGTCAGCACCGACCCCTCGGGGTCGTAGAGGCTGGTCGCCAGCAGCGAGTAGAACGGGATGACGAAGAAGACGCCGAGCCACAGGGCCGCTGGCAGCATCAGCCAGTAGCCCGTGAAGCGGCCGCGACGCATCAGTCCTCCTCGAACGCGCCGGCCCGGACGTCCTGGTCGGCGGGCAGCAGGAACGCGAACTCGGGGCGCCACGACACGTCGACCTCGGCGCCGTGGCGCAGGATCTTGCGGCGGCCGGTGTTCTGCTCGAACGCCATCAGCTCCTGCCCCCACGGCATCCGCACGAGGTACTGCGTGCTGACGCCGACGAAGCTGACGTCGGTCACCACGCCGCCGGTCATGTGGTTGCCGGGGGCGTCGATCGGCTCGCCGGCCGGGGCGACCAGCACCTTCTCCGGCCGGATGCCCACCCACCCGGCTCCGGTCCGGGTGTGCGCGCGGTCGACCGGGATCGAGACCTGGGTGCCGTGCATGTCGACGCGTACGACGTCCCCCTCCGCGCTGGCCACGGTCCCCGCGATGAGGTTGGACTGACCGAGGAAGTTCGCGACGAAGGTGGTCTGCGGGTTCTCGTAGAGCTCGGTCGGCGAGCCCATCTGCTCGATCACGCCGCCGTTCATGACGGCGATGGTGTCGGCCATGGTCATCGCCTCCTCCTGGTCGTGCGTGACGTGCACGAAGGTGAGGCCGACCTCTTCCTGGATGCGCTTGATCTCGATCTGCATCGACCGGCGCAGCTTGAGGTCGAGGGCGCCGAGCGGCTCGTCGAGGAGCAACACCTCGGGACGGTTGATCAGCGCCCGGGCCAGTGCGACCCGCTGCTGCTGGCCGCCGGACATCTGCGGCGGCTTCTTGCGGGCCTGGCTCTCGAGCTCGACCAGCTCCAGCATCTCCTGCACCTGCTGGTCGACGTCCTTGACGCCACGGCGCCGCAGGCCGAAGGCGACGTTCTCGTGGATGTCGAGGTGGGGGAAGAGCGCGTAGTTCTGGAAGACCGTGTTGACCGGCCGCCGGTACGACTTCTCCCACGTGATGTCGCGGTCGCCGAGGTGGATCGTCCCCGAGGTCGGCGTCTCCAGGCCCGCGACCATGCGCAGCGTGGTCGTCTTGCCGCAGCCCGACGGCCCGAGCAGTGCGAAGAAGGTGCCGGCCGGCACGGTGAGGTCGAGGGAGCGTACGGCGGTGAACGTCGCGAACTCCTTCGTCAGCGCAGCCAGCCGCAGGTCCCGCGGGCCTTCGGCGGGACGGGCGGTGGTGTCGGTGCGGTCAGCCGCCAGTGACATCGGCGTAGTCCTTCTCGTAGGCGCGGACCTGGAACTCCTCGAGTGCCATGAACGCGTGGGTCGTGGCCAGCGACTCGGCCGTCGGGAAGATCAGCGGGTTGTCGACGAGGCTCGGGTCGACCTTCTCCATCGCCTCCTGGGCACCCTTGACCGGGCAGATGTACCAGACCCAGGCAGCCAGCTTCGCCGCCACCTCGGGCTCGTAGTAGTAGTTGATCCACTCCTCGGCATGGGCCTGGTGGGTCGAGAGGTTGGGCACCAGCATGTTGTCCGACCAGATCATCTGGCCCTCCTCCGGCGCGACGAAGACGAGGTTCTCGTCCTCGGCCGCGGCGACGTCGCCCGACCACGCCTCGCAGGCGAGCACGTTGCCGGCTGCGAGGTCCTGGATGTAGTCGTTGCCGGTGAACGCCCGGATCTGCCCGTCGGCACGCGCCTTGCGGATGCGGTCGATCGCGTTGGACCACTGGTCCTCGGTGAAGTCCTCAGGGTCGTCGCCCTGGGCGAGGAGGGTCAGGCCCATCGTGTCGCGCATCTCGGTGAGCAGGGTGACCCGGCCCTTGAGGTCCGGGCGCGACAGCAGCTCCTCGAAGGAGCGCACCTCCTTGACCTTCGCCTTGTTGTAGGCGATGCCGGTGAGGCCGCTCTGCCACGGCGCCGAGTAGGTGCGGTCCGGGTCCCAGCCCACACCCCGGAGGGAGTCGATGAGGTTCTCGTGCAGGTTCGGGACCTTCGCGGGGTCCAGCGGCTGGATCCAGCCGACCTGGATCATCCGGGCCGCCATCCAGTCGGTCAGCATGAACAGGTCGCGCTTGGAGCTCTCGCACGCGCCGAGCTGGTTGACGACCTTGGCGAAGAACTCGAGGTTGTCGTTGATGTCGGCGGTGTAGCTGACGTCGATCCCGGTGCGCCGCTGGAACTCGGTGAGGGTCGACACGTAGCCGTCGTCGTCCTCGTCCATGTAGCCGGGCCAGTTGGACACGACCAGCCGGCGCTCCGAGTCCGACAGGTCGCGCGTCGTGCAGGTGGCGGGATCCTGCTTGCGGTCGGGGGTCCCGAACAGGGGGAGCACGCCGAGGCTGGCCGCGCCGAGCGCGACCCCCGCCCCGCCGCGCAGGACAGCCCTGCGACTGAGTCCGGACGAGCCTGCCAATGGCTCACCTCCTCGGGTGTGGGTCTGCGCATCGTGGCACGCCGACGTGGAGGTGACAAGCGATTCCGTGGTCAGTTCATGAGAACGCAACGGAATCCGAACGTGCGCGTTGCGTATCGCCGTCCCCACCTGTGAGGATTCGGAGGTGACCAAGCCGAAGGCCCCGCTGGACGACGTCTCCAAGGCGATCATCGCCGAGCTGCAGGAGGACGGGCGCCGCTCGTACGCCGCCATCGGCAAGGCGGTCGGGCTCTCGGAGGCGGCCGTGCGGCAACGGGTGCAGCGACTGGTCGACAGCGGCGTGATGCAGGTCGTGGCGGTCACCGACCCGCTGGAGATGGGGTTCGCCCGGCAGGCGATGATCGGCATCCGCGCCACCGGTGAGCTGGAGCCGATCGCGGACGCCCTGGCCGAGCTGGACGAGGTGGACTACGTCGTGATCACGGCGGGCACGTTCGACCTGCTCGCCGAGGTGGTGTGCGAGAGCGACGAGCACCTGCTGCAGATCATCTCCGCCGGGATCCGGAAGATCCCGGGCGTGCTGTCGACGGAGACCCTCGTCTACCTGCGGCTGCGCAAGCAGACCTACGCGTGGGGCGTGCGCTGAGCGGACGCCCGGGCGACCGGGACCTCGCGGGTCCTGCCCACCCCTCGGTGCCACAGGTGCGCGCGGACGTCCGCACCCCCTACGATCGCCGCATCCGACATGGGGCTGGTGACGTGGGGCATGGGCAGGGTCTGGTTGATGCGCGGCGGCGCCGCGGGGGTGCTCACCTTCGTGGCGGGTGCCTGGACGGTCGGCCTGGTGGTCGGCACCGACGACGGCGCGGACCAGGCGCGCGAACCCGCGCCCGCCGCCAGCACGTCGGCTGACCCCCTCGTCGAGGAGGAGCTGTCGGAAGAGCCCCGCTCGACGCCGTCCGGGGCTGCCAGCGGCGACGCGGCATCGGAGACCACGAGCCCGGGCGCGACCGACCTGCCGACGCCGGACGCCGTCGAGGGCGCTCCGGCCGTGGACGCCGGAGCCGACCCACCAGCACCGGAGCCCGAGACGCGGACGCCCGGGACGAAGCCCACCTCCAGCTCGTCGACGCCGAAGTCGAAGCCGACACCGAAGCCGACACCGAAGCCGACGCGCAAGCCGACCCCGAGGCCGTCCGACCCGACGACACCCAGCCCGACGCCGGACGGGCGGTGCACGGACATCCCCGACCTCGTCGAGTGCCTCCTCGCACCGATCACGACGCGCCCCTGACCACTGCGATGCGTGATGCGCAGGGGAGGGGAGCGCCGTGTGCCTTGGGGCCGACGGGCTAGGAGGTCGGCGGCGGGGTGTCGTCGGTCTCGCCGACGATGTCGGCGACGTCCGCAGGCGTCGCGTCGACGTGATCCGGGTCCGCCGCGGCGTCGATGCCGGTGACCGGCTTCGGTTCGCCGGAGCGGTCCACCGGTGCCGGGTCGAGGCCGAGCTCGTCGACGACGTTCACCGGCGTCTCCGGGTCGATGTCGACCTCGGGCTCCTCGGGCTCGACCGCGCCTGACGTCCCGGCCGGGCCGCCCTGGTCGGCGGTCGCCTCCTGCGGCGCGGAAGGGGTGGGGCGGGCGCCCTCGTGCTTCCCGGGGCGCACGGCGCGGGCCGCCTCGTGGGCCGCACCGACGGCTGCCCCGATGGTCGTCCGGGCCGCGGACAAGGGGAGCCCGACCGCGCTGGAGGCGATCTTCTTGACGGTGCTGAGGTGCGGGGTGCCGAGCACGGCAGGGTCCTCTCACTGGGGTACGACGGGTTCGACCCGGAGGTACCCGATCGCGCCCGCTCAACGCACCGGGACGACGTCGATCGCCCTTGTTGCTCGGGGGAGTTCCCGGTCGGGGAGGGTCCGGCGATCAGTCCTCGACGTCGTGGCCCCGGCCGCGCAGCTCGTCGAGCTCGTCCTCGAGGTCGCTGACGCGCTGGCGCAGGGCGAGCACCTCGCGCACGCCCGGCAGGGTGATGCCGCTCTCCGTCAGCTCCACGACCTCACGGAGGCGCTCGACCTCGTCGCGGCTGTAACGACGCTGACCGCCGTCGGAGCGGCTGGGACTGACGATGTCCTGCTCGTCGAGCCGGCGCAGGGCGGCCGGCTGCAGGCCGAGGATCTGGGCCACCTGGCCGATCGTGAAGAAGGGCGCGGACCCGTCGTCGAGGGGGGAGGACGGGGCGGTCGCGCGGCCCTTGTCGCTGCTGCCCGCCATCACACCCCCTGCTCCTCGTCCCTTGATCCTCGCGCCCGGTCCCGGGCGGTCGGGTCCGGATCCTAGCCCTGCGTCCACCCCGTCAGGCGCGACTGCGCCGCGTCGGCGTGGACCGACACTGTTCGGTTGCCCAGTCTCAGCCCGTCGATACGCACCGATCCGACCAGGCCCATGGCCGGCTCGGCGGACAGCCTCCCGCGCGGCACGTCCGCATCCAGCCCGACCGCGATGCGCAGCAGCTCGTAGGGCACCCCGGCGGCCCATGCCTGCGGCGAGCAGGACGTCGGGTAGGGGACCGGCACGGGCAGCTCGGTGCGGTCGAAGCCGCAGAAGAGCTCCGGCAGCCGGCCGCCGAACGCCCCGACTGCGTCCAACAGGCCGGAGAGCACCCGCTCGGCCTGCTCGCGGTAGCCGTAGCGCGCGATGCCGGCGGCGGCGAGGACCGTGTCGTGGTAGCTCACCGGGTTGTACGACGCCGCCTCCGTGCCGAGGGTGCGGATCCCGAACCCGGTGAACATCTCCGGAGAGAGCAGGTGGTCGATCATCTGCCCGGCGACGGACTCCTCGACGATCCCGGTCCACAGGCAGTGGCCGATGTTCGAGGAGAGCACCTCGACCGGTCGCTTGTCACCGTCCAGGGCCATGGCGTGGAAGCCGCGGTCGGGAAGCCAGAACGCGTCGTGGAAGCGCTGGCGCAGTGCGGCTGCCCGGTCCCGCCACGGTGCGCCGTCGGCGCCGAGCGCGTCGGCGAGGTCGGCACGGGCGAGGAGGGCGGCGTACACGTAGCCCTGCACCTCGGCCAGCGCGATCGGAGGCCGGGCGGCGCGCCCGTCGGGGAATGCGATGGCGTCGAAGCTGTCCTTCCAGCCCTGGTTGACCAGCCCGCGATCGGTCGAGCGCTGGTACTCCACGAAGCCGTCCCCGTCGCGGTCGCCGTAGGTGTCCACCCACCGCAGGCCGCGGTCGACAGCGGGGACCAGCTCGCGCAGCTGCTCCACGGGGACGCCCCACCGCAGGGCGCTGCCGACGAGCACCGCGAACAGCGGGGTGGAGTCGATGGAGCCGTAGTAGACGCTGTCGCCGCCGAGCGCGAGGGACAGGTCGGCGCCGAGCCGGACCTCGTGCAGGATCTTGCCGGGCTGCTCCTCGGTCATCGCGTCCTCGCGGCGTCCCTGCAGCCGGGCGAGCGTGCGCAAGGTGCCGAGCGCGAGCTCGGGCATGTAGGGCAGCAACATCGCGCTGGTCAGCAGCGAGTCGCGTCCGAACAGCGCCATGAACCACGGTGCCCCGGCGGCGACCACGTCGTCCCCGGGGTGGTCGGCGTCGACGATGCGCAGCGCACCCAGGTCGCGCCGGCTCATCGCCAGCGCCGCTGCGAGCCCCGCGTGACCCACCTCGATGGTCGGTGCCGCGGCCGTCCACCCCTGCATCCGCCGGGCGGGTGCGGCGGACTCCAGCGGCCGGTCGGTCGGGAAGGCGGCGGCGAGCTCCTGGCCGGAGACGCTCGGCAGCACCTCCACCGTCGTCGTCCAGCGTCCGTGCGGCGGCACGACCGCCCGGAAGGAGATGCCCTCCGCGGTGATCTGGGCGCCGGGCGCCGAGATCCGCACCCCGCGCTGCTCGGGGGTGTTCTCGACCCAGCAGACCAGGTCGGTGCCGACGGCGCGTCGGCCCACCCCGCGCCGGCCCCCCGGGCGGCGGTCCTTGACCTCGAAGAGGTCGGCGAAGTCCGCCTCTACCTGGAGCAGGACCTCGACGCCGGCAGCCTCCGGGCCGTGGTTGTGCAAGGTGATGTCCTCGCGCATGCCCTGGCCGACGAAGCGGCGGACCTCGCTGACCAGCGTGGCGTCGGCCTGGCCCGGGCGCGGTGTGCAACGGCCCAGGAAGCGGCAGCTGAACGGCTCCTCGGAGATGACCGTCAGCGGCTCGACCGGGTGCCTGTCGACGTACAGCTGCCAGCGCGACAGGACCCGGGTGTCGCGCACGAACAGTCCGTGCGCGCCGCCGGGGTCGATCGCCCCGGCGTGGTCGGACACGCAGAAGGAGGATCCCTCGACCAGCGTCACGTCCCGGCCGCGGGCGACGACGGCGCTCGAGGCGGCGACCTCCCCGTCCCGGTCGTGCCGGTCGGCGCGGTCGGTGGTCGTGGCGGTGTCCGGCGTCGGGCGCGCGGCGGTCTCCATTCCCTACTTGACCCCTTTCCGAGAATCTGTAACTTGATTTGTAATTTTAGCCCAACTGGAACTACAGCAAACCTGCGTCGTGGACGCCAGCAAGGGAGGAGTTCACTGGATGTCGCTGACCGTCTCGCCCCAGCCGGCCGCCCTGCGGATCGCCGTCGTGGCTCCGCCGTGGTTCGAGCTCCCGCCCCGGGGCTACGGCGGCACCGAGGTCGTCGTCGCCGGGCTCGTGGACCAGCTGGTCGAGCGGGGTCACGAGGTCACCCTCGTCGCCTCGGGCCGGCACCGCACCCGCGCCCAGCACTTCGTCCAGGTCTACGACGTCCCGCCGTCCTCGCTGCTCGGCACCCCGATGCCCGAGGTGCAGGCTGCGGCGGTCGCCGCTGGTGCGCTCGCGGAGCTCGACGTCGACCTGGTCCACGACCACAGCCTCGCCGGGCCGCTCCTGGCCCGCTCCCGCGCGGTCCCGACGGTCACGACGTTGCACGGACCCGCGCTCGGGCCGAACGGGCAGTACTTCGAGGCCCTCGGTGCCAGCGTCGACGTCGTTGCGATCTCGGCGGCGCAGCAGCGGCTCAACCCCCGGCTGAACTGGGCCGGGGTGGTGCACAACGGCATCGACGTGGCGTCCTTCCCCTACGTGGAGCGCAAGGACGACTACGTGCTGTGGATCGGCCGGTTCAGCGCCGACAAGGGCGCCCACCTCGCCATCGACGCCGCCCGCGCCGTCGGGCGCCGCATCGTGCTCGCCGGCAAGCTCAACGAGCCGGAGGAGCGGGCCTACTTCGAGGAGGCGGTGCGTCCGCGGCTGGGCCAGCGCGACGGCGTCGCGGCGGAGTACGTCGGGGAGGCCGACGCGGCACTCAAGCGCGAGCTGTGCTCCCGCGCTGCCTGCCTCGCGTTCCCGATCCAGTGGGACGAGCCCTTCGGCATGGTGATGGTCGAGGCCCTCGCGTGCGGCACGCCGGTGGCCGCGATCGGCCGGGGGAGCGTGCCGGAGGTGATCGAGGACGGCGTCACCGGCGTGGTCGTCGACCACGTGGCCGACTTCGCCGGCGCCCTCGAGCGTGCGACCACGCTGTCGCCGGTCGCCTGCCGCCGGAGCGCGGCCGAGCGCTTCGACCTGTCCGTGATGGCAGCTTCCTACGAGCGGGTCTTCGAGCTCCTGGTCGACGGAACCCGCGGCCTGCGCGACCTGCCGACCGCGCGGATCGCCTGAGCCGGAGACCTGGCCTGCTGAACGTCTGAGAGGAGGAACGATGACGATCTCGACGCAACCGATCGGGATCCCCCAGCTCCCGCGGCGCTCGTCGGGAGCCGACCCCGCCGGCGGGCTGCGACGGCTGCTGGCGCTGCTGGCCCGGGGCCTCGCCGCCGTGGGGACCGCGCTGTGGCACGCCACCGCCCGGACCTGTGTCCTCGCCGCGCGCCTGGTCGGGTGGTTCGCTGCCGAGCCGCGCCGCATCGGCGTGGCCCTGGCCGGCCTCGGCACCGCCGCCGCCACCGGGGTGCTGATCGGCTGGACGACCGGCGTGGTCGCCGCGCGGGTGGTGACCGCAGCGCTCGGCGTGATCGACAACGGCCCCTAGCCGGTCCGGCCGGGCAGCAGGACGGCGCGACGCGCTGGGCACGTCGCGCCGTCCTTCGGGTGCGGCCGGCCGCTGGTCAGGCCACGTGACGACCCCGGGCGCCGGAGCGGTCGAGGTCGAACCGGTCGGCCTCCATGACCTTGGTCCAGGCGTCCACGAAGGCGTGGACGAAGCGCTCCGTGGCGTCATCGGCGGCGTACACCTCGGCGAGCGCACGCAGCTCGGAGTTGTGGCCGAAGACGAGGTCGACCGCCGTGGCGGTGTGCACGACCTCGCCGCTGGCACGGTCGACACCTTCGTAGACGCCCTCGTGGTCGCGCGACACGCGCCACTCGGTGCGCATGTCGAGCAGCGTGGCGAAGAAGTCGTTGCTCAGCACGCCGACGCGGTCGGTCAGCACGCCGTGCTGCGTCCCGCCGTGGTTGGCGCCGAGCACCCGCATCCCGCCGACGAGGACGGTCATCTCCGGCGGCGTCAGGTCGAGCAGGTAGGACCGCTCCACCATCAGCACCTCCGGGTCTAGCTTGTCGCCCGGGCGGACGTAGTTGCGGAACGCGTCGGCGCGCGGCTCGAGCACGGAGAAGGACTCGACGTCGGTGAGCTCCTGGCTGGCGTCGGTGCGGCCCGGGTGGAAGGGGGCGGTGACCTCGACCCCGGCGTCGCGCGCGGCCTTCTCGATCGCGGCGTTGCCCGCCAGCACGATCAGGTCGGCCAGCGAGACCGCCTTGCCGGACCCGCCGGCGTTGAACTCGTCGCGGATGCCCTCCAGCACGCCGATGACGCGCTGCAGCTCCTCCGGGTCGTTGACCTCCCAGTCCTTCTGCGGCGCCAGCCGGACCCGGGCGCCGTTCGCGCCGCCCCGGTAGTCGGTCTTGCGGTAGGTGGACGCCGACGCCCACGCCGTGCGGACCAGCTCGGGCACGCCGAGCCCGGACTCGAGCACCTTCGCCTTGAGCGTCTCGACGTCGGCCTCGTCGACCAGCTCGTGGTCGACGGCCGGCACCGGGTCCTGCCACGGCTGGGGCTCCGGCACCCACGGTCCGAGGTAGCGGTCGACCGGCCCCATGTCGCGGTGCAGCAGCTTGTACCAGGCCTTGGCGAAGGCCTCGGTGAACTCCTCGGGGTGCTCGTGGAAGCGTCGCGAGATCTTCTCGTACTCCGGGTCGAAGCGCAGGGCGAGGTCCGAGGTGAGCATCCGCGGCTCGCGGTGCTTCGACGGGTCGTGGGCCATCGGCACCAGGTCGGCGCCTGCGCCGTTCTTCGGCCGCCACTGCTTCGCGCCCGCCGGCGACTCCATCAGCTCCCAGTCGTAGCTGAAGAGGATGTGGAAGAACTCGTTGTCCCAGCGCGTCGGGTGGTAGGTCCAGGTGACCTCGAGGCCCGACGTGATCGTGTCGTCACCCTTGCCCGTGCCGTGGCTGTTCTCCCAGCCGAGGCCCTGCTTCTCGATCGGGGCCGCCTCGGGCTCGGGGCCGACGGCGTCGGCGGGACCGGCGCCGTGGGTCTTGCCGAAGGTGTGGCCACCGGCGATGAGGGCGACCGTCTCCTCGTCGTTCATGCCCATCCTGCGGAAGGTCTCGCGGATGTCGCGCGCCGACGCGAGCGGGTCCGGGTTGCCGTTGGGGCCCTCGGGGTTGACGTAGATCAGGCCCATCTGGACTGCGCCCAGCGGCTCGGCCAGGTCGCGCTCTCCGCTGTAGCGCTCGTCGCCCAGCCAGGCGTCCTCCGGTCCCCAGAAGATCTCCTCCGGCTCCCACACGTCGGGGCGGCCGAACCCGAACCCGAACGTCGGCAGGCCCATGTCCTCCAGCGCCGCGTTGCCTGCGAACACGAGCAGGTCGGCCCACGAGACCTTCTGGCCGTACTTCTTCTTCACCGGCCACAGCAGCCGGCGCGCCTTGTCGAGGCTGACGTTGTCGGGCCAGCTGTTGAGCGGGGCGAAGCGCTGCTGCCCGGTGCTCGCGCCGCCGCGACCGTCGTAGATGCGGTAGGTGCCGGCGGCGTGCCAGCTCATCCGGATGAACAGCCCGCCGTAGTGCCCGAAGTCGGCCGGCCACCAGTCCTGGGAGTCCCGCAGCACGGCGACCACGTCGGCCTTGAGGGCCTCGACGTCGAGCGTGGCGAACTCCGCGGCGTAGTCGAAGCCGGGCGGCAGCGGGTCGGACGCCGGCTGGTTCGAGCGCAGCACCGACAAGTCGACCTGGTTGGGCCACCAGTCGCGGTTGCCCCGCGGCCGGGACGTCCCCTTCGGCTCCGGCGACGGGATCGCCGGGTTCTCGCTCTCGCTACCGCTCGCGCGGGCCGAGTCGCCCATGACCGGGCAGCCCTCCTGCTCCTTGCGCTCCGAGCCCTGCGGGTCCGTGGGTGTGTTGTTGCCACTCGACGTCATGGTTCGCTTCCCGTCCTTCGTCTCGAGGTTGGTGCACGTAGCCGGAGTCTCGTCCTGCACCCTGCACCCGCGCAACGGGCAGCAGGGAGCACGCGAGGACCAGGCCCGCCTCGGCAGCGTGGTACCCCGGGGATCGGGATGTAACGGGCTAGCGCTTCGGCGCCTTCTTGCGCGCCCGCGGCTGCGGCCGTACGACGAGCACCGGGCACGGCGCGTAGTGCTGGACCCGCTGGGCCGTGCTGCCCATCAGCACCGACTCGCTGAGCCCGCGACCACCCGCCGCGATGACGACCAGGCCGGCACCGAGCTGGCGGGCCGCCTTGATGATCTCGTTGGCCGGCGAGCCGCTGCGGATCCGCTGGTGCACCTTGGGGCCCCAGCCGTCGAACTCGGCGGCGACCGTGGCGACGGCCCGCTCGGCCTCGGCGCGGAAGGTGCGCTCGGGACCGGACGAGGCGGGGGAGGCGCCGGAGATCTCGTCCGCGAAGGCGACCGAGGACAGCGGCCGGACGACGGCGACCACGGACACGTCGGTGACCTTCGTCGGGTCGGCGAAGCCGAGGAACGTGCGGGCGGCCTGCAGGGACTGGCGCGAGCCGTCCGTCGTGACGAGGACGTGCATGTCAGGCTCCTTCCGCGCCGGTGGTCGTGGTGGTCGTCGGGTCACCCGGGGCGGCCGTCGGTGGACGGTTGCGGCGACCGAAGAAGTGCTCGAGGAGGAACAGCACCCCGCCGATGGCGAGCAGGCCCGCGCACCACACCACGGACGTCGGGTCGTCCACGACGACGTACCCCAGCAGCACGATGTTGCCGACCAGGCCGACGTAGAGCAGCGGCCGCGGCGCGCGGAAGGTCTGGTCGGTGACGTCCTGGCCGGACAGCTTGAGCGCCGCGAGGATCACGAGGAAGTAGATGAAGAGCAGCAGCACGACGGTGACCGTCGCCAGCCGCGCGATCAGGTCGATGCCGCCGCCGGCCTCGACCACCAGCGTGCCGATGACCAGCAGGGCGGCGACGACGAGCGCGGAGAAGATCAGCCCGACCCACGGGCTGCGGCGGCCGGGGTGCAGCTTCGCGAACACGCCGGGGACGACGTCCTCGCGAGCCATGCCGTAGAGGATGCGTGGCTGGGTGACCACCGCGACCAGGGTCGTGTTGGTGATCGCGATGCACGCGATGATCGCGAACAGCGTCGTCATGAAGCCCAGCGGCACCGGGATGATGTCCGCCTTCACGACCTCCAGCAGGGCGGCGTCGGACGCGGCGAGGTCCTTGGCGCCGACGACCAGGGACGCGGTGATCGCGACCAGCACGTAGATGACGCCCGCAGCGACCATGCCGCCGATGAGGGCCCGCGGGAACGAGCGCTGCGGGTCGACCGTCTCCTCCGCGACGTTGGCGACGTTCTCGAAGCCGGTCATGGCGAAGAAGGCGAGCGCGACGCCCGCGATGATCGCGAAGATCGGGGTCGTCGTGGTCTCGAACTCGGTGATCCGGCCGAAGTCGGCGTCGCCCTGGGCGACGAACCAGATCCCGATCCCGACCACGATGACGAGGCCGGAGAGCTCGACGATGGTCATCACCATGTTGACCACGACCGACTCGGTGATGCCGATGAAGTTGATGATCGTCAGCACCAGCAGGAAGAGCAGCGCCACCAGGAGCGCGGGCGGGACGTCCCACAGCTCGAGGAAGTAGCGCGCGAACCCGACCGAGAGCGACCCCGCCGCAGCGAAGCTGGCGGACAGGAAGGACACCGTCACGAGGAATGCCAGCGGCCGGTTCCCGAACGCCTTGTAGAGGTAGAGCGCTGCCCCCGCTGCCTTGGGGTACTTCGTCGCGAGCTCGGCGTACGCGAGCCCGGTGATCGCGGCGACCGAGACGCCGACGGCGAAGGCGATCCAGAACGCGCCGCCGACCTCCCCGGCGACCGACCCGATGAGGACGTAGATGCCCGAGCCGAGGACGTCCCCGAGCACGTAGAAGAAGAGCAGGCGGCCGGTGATGCTCCGGGTGAGCTCCACCTCCGCGTCGGGACTCGACCGGTCCGCGGTCTGGGACGACGTCATGTCAGCCTCCGGAGCTGGGGGATGTGCGACTCCCCGGTTCCCCGAACCGCCGGAAACATGATTACGACCGATCGACCAGAAATGTTCGTGCGTCAGGCCTGACGGACGACTGGCCCGGGTTCCCAGAAGATGTGCATGTCAATGCTTGACAGCAAGCCCGATGTCGCCCGAGTCGCCGGCGGGGCCGGGTTCGACGCCATCAGCCCCCACGCGACCGACTGAACTGACGGAAAAGTCAGAAATGCCTCGGACCCCGGCGGTAGCCTCCCCGCGCTTGGTTAATTGGCAGCAGAAAGGGTTCGTATTGTTCGCCAACTGGTCCGATCACCTGTCGGCGAGCACCCCACGTCTGGTGGTGCTCTTGCTGACAGTGGCAGCGCTGCTTGCCGTCGTCGGACGGATCTGGAGTGAGCGACGCACCTACGGCACGTTGTCGTTCCTCGGCGCTGCCACGAAGTGGACCGGCGTCGCCGTGTGCGCTGCTCTGGCGCTGCAGGTCGTCCAGCTGTCACGCCCCTACGCGGTGCCGGCGACCGGCCAGCTGGCTGTGGTGCTGGGCAACACGCAGAACAGTCCTGCGCCGCAGCTCGGTCACGAGGTGAGCAAGCTCGTCGAGTCGACGATGCTCCTCCACAAGGGAGAGACTGCGCAGGAGGTCCTCGAGGCCTTCACATTCGTATCGGCGACAGGTCATCCGGAGGTCGTCCCGCTCGCATCCCTTGGTCTGCCGTTCGTCGACGTCAGCCGGAACGACACCCGAGCCAAGCGCGACGTCCGCAAGAACGCTGGCCTGCTGCAGGAGCACCTCAAAGGCTTGCCGCCTGCCGACAATGGGGCGAACTACCTCGAGGCGATCCTCGTTGCCGCCCAGAACGTGGATCCCGGGACGAACATCCTGGTTGTCGGGTCAGGACTCAGTGATTCCGGCGACCTCGACTTCGCGCACGACAACTTGCTCACCAACGAGAACCGGCGGACTGAGGCGGTGGAGGAGCTGGCCGACAAGTACGGCTCCCAATACCTGGCAGGGGTGACGGTGTCCTTCTCGGGGCTGGGCGACACCGCCGAACCGCAGTACCCGCTATCGGAGAAGCAGCGTGGAATCGTTCGCGAGGTGTACGAGCAAGCCATCAAGGCGCTCGGTGGCAGGGTTGAGATCGACACCAGGAGCCTGACTGGATCGCCGGTATCGACAGAGTTTGTCGTGGATGCGACGGACACAGAGTGCGGTCCGCTGGACCGGACCTTCACCGAGGACGCCATCGAGTTCGTCAGCGACGAAGCGCGTTACGTCGATGCTGACAAGGTAGGTGCTGCGCTGCAGGGCATCGTGGACATCTACAACCGGAGCCCGCAGAACGTCACCGGCATCAACATCGCCGGGTTCATCGCGAACCCGTCGCAAGCCGAGAAGATCAGCCGCGGGGGCATGAAGCTCTCGCGTGACCGCGCCCGGGCGGTCCTCAGGTCGCTCGCCGACATGGGCGTCGCCCGATCCAAGCTGCACGCCGAGGGGCGTGGATTTGGTCCGCACAACGACCCCGACCGACTCGAGCTGGATCGCATGGTGAAGGTCACCATCGACCGCGACAATCCCGACTGCTGAACGAAGGACGACACATGGGCAGGCAGAAGGTCATCGACAACAAGGCCATCGAGAAACGGGTTCGGAAGATCCAGCGGGCCGTCCTGAAGGACGCCAAGCGAAAGCTTCGAAGGGGCACCCTCTCCGGCGAGGCCTTCGAGCTGTACCTGCCGTTCATCACAGAGCGCTACGACCACCTGCGCTCGGAGCTGAGCACAGGGCACCACGGAGCGCTTGCACGAATCAGTGGGGCCAACGCAGCCCTCCTGGGCGAGATCGAGAACCAGATCAACACACTCGGTGCTGATCGGCACCGCCTCGAGCAGGCCTACGCGACAGCACAGAAGCTGGCGGCAGCCGCCAAGATCGCGCGCACCGACCTCCCGGCCGAGGACAAGGTGACCCTTGATCCTCTTCGAGAGCGTGTGGCCCGCTTCAAGGGTTCCGGCACGACGGAAGGGGCGCACCGTGGCGCTTGAGAACACGTCCCCACACGGTGGCGAGCCTGGCGGAGACCGAAGGTCCGACCACGTCGAGATGCCGTACGGGGTGGCGCTGGCGATCCTCATCGGGTCGGTCGCCTTCACCTGCGTCGACCTCTCGTTCCTCTACGAGGTGGTCGGCGAGGTGCTCGATCTCGAGTTCTGGCCCGCCACCGCCGTGTCCGTCGGCGTCGGTCTCGTGGGACTGACATTCATGATCCACTTGGGCTACAAGCAGGCCAGCGAATCGAGCCATCCCGTCGGTGCTTTCAACAGGGTTGTGCACTACTCGCTGTGGATCGCGCTCGGCCTGGCCATCGCGGCAGCGAGATTCTTCCGCGCAACGATCCTCGACCTGGACTCGTTCGACGGCGAGACGCTGGTGGAAGTGTGGGGAGCCGACGTAGCGCAATCAGATGTCGTCTTCGCGCCGATCATGTTGATCATCTATCTGATCGCGGGCATCGGTGCGAAGGAAGCGACCCACAGTGTGCTGCTCAACCGCGGGTTCCACGGTGCGATGAGCGAGCGTTCCGCTGCTCGGAAGGCGCGGCAGCAAGAGAAGAACGCTGCCAAGGAGCAGCACCAGGCGCGGCTGGCCGAGACGCAACGCGAGATGGAGCAGAAGAAGAAGGAGCTGCTCGAGCAACGTAGTGCCGTTCGTCAGGCCAAGACGGAGACTGCTCGCAAGAAGGAAGAGCTGCGGCGACAGCAGCTCGAAGCGGAGCAGCAGCGGGCCGCCGAAGCTCATGCGGAGAAGATCGCCGCAGCCAAGCAGCTCGAGGCCCAGCGCGCCGAAGCGGCGAAGGCCAAGGAGGCGAAGGACGCGGAGCAGCAGGAAGTCAGCGACCGTCGCAGGGAGTACTACGACGCGGTGCGGCGCTACAAGCAGCTCGAGGGCAACTTCCGGAAGTCGTACCAAGACGTCTCTGACCGTTTGGCGGAGCTGGAGCAGAACTTCGCGGATGCCTCCGTCCTCGACCACGCGGGCAACAACCTGTTGGGGACCATCGCGAAGTCGGAGGAGAGCACCCAGCAACAGGTCGCTCTTCTAGTTCACTCGAAGACCCGGGCCCCCGTAGCGGAGCTGAGGGCGCTGATCTCCGCTCACAACGCCACGCGGGACTTGCGCTCCTGATCGGCCTGCTCCGGGTGAGGCACCCGGAGCTGCCTCCGTCGGAAGTCGGCAAGCCTAATTCCTAGTGCCGAGAACAAGTCCTTCGGTCCTCTCGGAACAACGAGAGGAGTCCGCGTTCGATGGAACCTGGCGGATCAGCGAACGCGCGCCGACCGTCGTGCCTCTGCCGCAGCCGGAGCCGCCCCACCTACGCTGGGGTCCGTGGCTGACCTGACCGAGCCCTGCCCCAACTGCCAGACGATGATGCGGTGGGAGACCTCCCACGAGCGGTGCGACGGCTGCGGCTACATCCGCCCGTGCTGCGAGGGCGCGCCCTGCTACTGAGCCGGCCCCACCCGGGACGGGTGGTGCTCGGACCGCAGGTGGGTCGCTGACGTGGAGCGGGTGCGCGGGCGCTACAGCCGTCCGCAGGTGGTGGACGGTGGTGCGGTGAGTGCTGCCGACGTCTGGTGCCGGTCGTGCGACTGGCGGGCGACCGTCCGGGGCGAGGACGCAGCCGCTGCGTCCCAGGCGGCGACGGGGGAGTTCTTCGAGCACCTGCAGGCGACCCACCCGGGTGCCGAGGGAAAGCTCACCCAGAAGGCGTCCTGGTGGGAGGTGCTGCTGGTCATCGGCTTCCTGCCGATCTTCGGCAAGCTCGTCCTCCTCGGGCAGGGCTTCTTCTGGTGGCTCATCCCCTTCCTCACGCTCCTCGGGCTGCTCGCCCTCGTCGGGGTCCGGTGGCCCGCTGCGAGCAGGCCGTGATCCGGGCCTGGGTGGTCGCGCTGCTCCTCGTGGCGCCGGTGCTCATCGCGCCCACCCTGTGACCGGTGCTCGCGGCGGTGCTGGGTACCGCCCGGGCATGGACCTCTTCGGGCTCGTCCTCACCGTCGTCGTGATGCTGGGCATCGCGTTGGCGATCCTGCTGTTCGAGCGCCGTCGCGCCCGCGAGATCGAGCACGACCTCCGTGAGCAGGCGCCGCGGACCACGCGTCAGCGGGGCCGCCGCCATGCCAGTCAGAAAGCCGGGGGGCCCCCCGCCGTGGCGGCCGTCGCGACGGAGGAGCCTGAGCGCCGGCGCAGCCGAGCCGGACCTGGCCTCAGGGCTGGTCGCTGCTGCCCGCCTGGTTGGTCGGGCRGTCGGCGTTGGTGCAGACCCGCTCGTCCGGGGTGGAGTCGCCGTCGCCGACGACGCCGTCGGCCGGACCGACCGGCTCGGACAGGTCGGCTCTCTCGGGGCCGCCCGCCCGCAGCTCGACCTGGGAGCCGCACACCTGGCAGGGCTTGGTGTCGAAGTACATGGTGCGCTCCTCGGGCCGGCAGAGGGCGCGGTGGGACGCCGCGCCGAGGGGACCGGGAGTTACCCCGTGGCGCGCCCGCTCATACCGGGCGCGCCAGGCAGGTGGGGCTCAGGCAGCGCCCCGCACAGCGGCGTCGGCGTCCAGGCCGAGCACCTTCGCGGTGCGGTCGCGGACCTCGCGGGCGAAGTCCGGGTCGTCCGAGAGTGCGCTGCCGTGGCTCGGCACGATCTCCCGCAGCTGCGGCTGCCAGGCCTCCCAGCGCTCAGGGAAGCAGCGCTCGAGGACCTCGAGCATGATCGGGGCCGCGGTCGAGGCGCCCGGAGAGGCGCCCAGCAGGCCCGCGATCGTGCCGTCGCGGTGCGTGATCACCTCGGTGCCGAACTGCAGCACGCCGTCGGGGCGGATCACCTGGACCCGCTGGCCGGCGGTGATCTTCTCCCAGTCGGCGGGGTCGGCGTCGGGGAAGAAGGCCTTCAGCTCGGTGAACTTCTTCTTCGCCGACGCGAGCAGCTGGGTGACCAGGTAGACCGTCAGCGGGATGTTCGCGAGGCCGGCGCGGATCATCGGCACGATGTTGTGCCCGCGCAGCGAGCGGAACAGGTCGAGCAGCGAGCCGTGCTTGAGGAAGCGGGGGCTGAAGCCGGCGTACGGGCCGAACATCAGGCTGGGCTTGCCGTCCACGACGCGGGTGTCGAGGTGCGGCACCGACATCGGGGGAGCGCCGACCGCGGCCTTGCCGTAGACCTTGGCGTGGTGGCGGGCCACCACGTCGGGGTTGCTGGTGCGCAGGAACTCGCCGCTGACGGGGAAGCCGCCGAAGCCCTTGATCTCGGGGATCCGCGACTTCTGCAGCAGCGTCAGCGCCTGTCCACCGGCGCCGACGAACACGAAGCGGGCGCGGTGGTGGAACTTCTCGCCACCCTGCTTGCCCATGACGTGCCAGGTGCCGTCCATGGTGCGGTGGACGAGCTTGACGTGCGCGTCGTAGTCGATGCTCGCGCCGCGGTCGGCGACCGACTGCAGCAGCAGCTCGGTGAGCGCGCCGAAGTCGACGTCCGTGCCCTCGGGGGAGTACGTCGCCGCGATCGGCTCGTCGCCGGTGCGCCCGGCGCCCAGCAGCGGGGCCCACTGCGCGATCTGCGCCGGGTCCTCGGAGTACTCCATGCCCTCGAACAGCGGGTGCGCCGACAGCAGGGCGTGGCGCTCGCGCAGGTAGGCGACGTTCTCCTCGCCCCAGACGAAGCTCATGTGCGGGGTCGCGTGGATGAAGGCCTCGGGGTCCGGGATCCGGCCCGCCTCCACGAGGAAGGACCACAGCTGGCGCGAGACCGCGAACTGCTCGTTCACGGTCACGGCCTTGGAGATGTCGACCGTGCCGTCCTCGGCCTGCGGCGTGTAGTTCAGCTCGCAGAGGGCGGCGTGGCCGGTGCCCGCGTTGTTCCACGGGTTCGAGCTCTCCCGCGCGGGGCGGTCGAGCCGCTCGAGGACCCGGATCGACCAGGTCGGCTCGAGCTCGGCGATGAGGGAGGCGAGGGTGGCGCTCATGATCCCGCCGCCGATGAGGAGCACGTCGGTGGTCTGCTCCGCGGGCGGCTGCGCTACAGAGGTGTGCACCGTCCTGTTATCCAGCATGGGAAATCATTCACAAGCAGCGGGGGGTCCCGGCACCCCCGATTATTTGACGCACGTCACACCCCGCACGGTCGGCACACTCGGCGTGGGGCAGCGCCACCGGCGTGGATCGCAGGCGGACCGAGCAGACCCCCAGAGGGCCCGGGAGGAGGCGCTCGACTCCAGGGATCGGATAGCGTCGGTGCTGCAGAACGGCTACTCGCAGGACGAGGTCCGCGAGGCCATCTCGGGACTCGTCGACATGAACAGGGGTCGAGGCATCGGATGAACATCACCGGCGACCTCGGCGTGATGATCACAGCGCTGGGCCACCCCTCGAGGACCGCGAGGTCCTCGACGCGCTGACCCTCGTCGGGTTGCCGACCGAGCGCAGCGAGTTCCAGGTCGGACCGACGAAGCGGACCTACTACACCGCCGAGCAGAAGTCCGCCGAGTTCATCTTCGAGGAGGACGTCCTGCAGTCCGTCATCGTGCAGACCGTCGCCGACGACGAGCACGGGGCCTACGCCGCGCCGGACGCGCTGGTCGAGGGGCTGTCGGGGACCGCGGCGCGGGACGAGGTCCTCGCGAGGTTCGGCACGCCGGTCAAGTCCACCGCTGCCTCCGACCGGTTCAGCGTCGACGGCGTCTTCGTCCGCTTCGGCTACGTCGACGACCGGGTCGCGGACGTCACGCTGATGCGCAGCGCGCCGGGCCAGTGAGGTCGCCATGACGACCACGACGGCAACGGGCGAGATCCAGGCCTACCTGGGCGCCCTCGGCATGGGTCCCGACGACCCCGCCCTCGACGCGGTGCTCGACCTGCCCGGCCCGACCACCGACACCCTCGAGCACACCGAGGCCGACGGCAACGTCGTCTTCCGTCTCGCCGCCCGCTCCAGCGGCACCGAGTTCATGTTCTCCCACCAGCAGCTGGTCGCCGTGTTCATCGGCACCCAGCCGCGCGAGGAGTGGGGCGTCTACCCGCGCCCGGACCAGCTCATCGACGGGCTGTCCGCGACCGCCACCCGGGCCGAGGTCCGGGCCCGCTTCGGCGAGCCGGTCTGGCAGCAGGAGGCGTCCGACCGGTTCGAGGTCGGGCCGGACTACCTGCAGCTCGAGTACGACGACGACCGGGTCCGACTCGTCGTCGCCGCGATCGGCGAGCGCGACTCCTGACGCCGGCTGAGCCGCGGCCGGCACCCGCCGGCCGCGCCTCGGAGCCGTCCGTCGCCCCGGTCAGCCCGTCAGTCCCGTCAGTCCCGTCAGCCGTGCCGGCCCGTCTCGGCGAGCGCCAGCCAGGTGTCGACGACCGTGTCGGGGTTGAGCGACATCGACGTGATGCCCCGCTCCAGCAGCCACTGCGCGAGGTCGGGGTGGTCGCTGGGGCCCTGGCCGCAGATGCCGACGTACTTGCCGGCCTTGCGGCACGCCTCGATCGCGCGCTCGAGCATGAACAGCACGGCCGGGTCGCGCTCGTCGAACGAGCCGGCGACGAGCGCGGAGTCGCGGTCGACGCCGAGGGTCAGCTGGGTCATGTCGTTGGAGCCGATGGAGAAGCCGTCGAAGCGCTCGAGGAACTCGTCGGCCAGGATCGCGTTGGACGGGACCTCGCACATCATCACGACCTCGAGGCCGTTCTCCCCACGGACCAGGCCGTGCTCGGCGAGGAGCGCGATGACCCCGTCCGCCTCGGCGAGGGTCCGCACGAACGGGATCATGACCTTGACGTTGGTCAGGCCCATCTCGTCGCGCACGTACCTCAGCGCCTCGGCCTCCATCGCGAAGCAGTCCGCGAAGTCCGCCGAGAGGTACCGCGACGCCCCGCGGTAGCCGATCATCGGGTTCTCCTCGTGCGGCTCGTAGAGCTCGCCCGCGACGAGGTTGGCGTACTCGTTGGACTTGAAGTCGCTCATCCGCACGATCACCGGCTCGGGGGCGAAGGCCGCCGCGAGCATCGACACGCCCTCGGCGACTCGGCGCACGAAGAACTCCCGCGGGCTCGCGTAGGCCTTGGTCGCCTCCGCGATCTCCGAGCGCAACGGCTCCTCGAGCGACGCGTGGTCGAGCAGCGCCTTGGGGTGGATGCCGATCTGGCGGTTGATGATGAACTCCAGGCGGGCCAGCCCGATGCCGGAGTGGGGAAGCCGGGCGAAGGCGAAGGCCTGCTCCGGCGTGCCGACGTTCATCATGATCTTCGTGGGCACGTCCGGCATCGCGGACAGCTCGGTCTCCTCGACGGAGAAGTCCAGCCGGCCGTCGTACACGAAGCCGGTGTCGCCCTCCGCGCACGAGACGGTGACGTCGCGGCCGTCGGTGAGCTCGCGGGTGGCGCCGCCGGTGCCGACGACGGCGGGGATGCCGAGCTCGCGGGCGATGATCGCCGCGTGGCAGGTGCGCCCGCCGCGGTTGGTGACGATGGCGGAGGCGCGCTTCATGATCGGCTCCCAGTCGGGGTCGGTCATGTCGGCGACGAGCACCTCGCCCTGCACGAACTCGTGCATCTGGTCGACCGAGGTCAGCACCCGCACCGGGCCGGCGCCGATCTTCTGGCCGATCGCGCGGCCCTCCACGACGACGGTTCCGGTGTCCTTCATCCGGAAGCGCTGCTGCACGCCGGCGCGCGACATGACCGTCTCCGGGCGGGCCTGGAGGATGTAGAGCCGGCCGTCGACGCCGTCCCTGGCCCACTCGATGTCCATCGGCCGGCCGTAGTGCTCCTCGATGACGAGGGCGTGCCGGGCCAGCTCCTCGACCTCGGCGTCGGTGAGGCTGAGCAGCCCGCGCTCGGAGGGGTCGGTGTCGACGAAGGCAGTGGTCCGGCCGACCGACGCGTCGTCGGTGTAGACCATCTTGGTGGCCTTCGAGCCCACGCCGCGCTTGAGGATCGCGGGGCGCCCGGCGCGCAGGGCGGGCTTGTAGACGTAGAACTCGTCGGGGTTCACGGCGCCCTGCACGACGGCCTCGCCCAGGCCGTACGACGACGTCACGAACACTGCGTCGTCGAAGCCGGACTCGGTGTCCATCGTGAACATGACCCCGGACGCACCGACGTCGGAGCGCGCCATCTGCTGCACGCCGGCGGACAGGCCGACCTCGTCGTGGTCGAAGCCGTGGTGCACGCGGTAGGCGATCGCCCGGTCGTTGTAGAGCGAGGCGAACACCTCGCGGACCGCCTGCAGCACCCCGTCGATGCCGGTGATGTTGAGGAAGGTCTCCTGCTGGCCCGCGAAGGAGGCGTCGGGCAGGTCCTCGGCGGTCGCGCTGGAGCGCACCGCGAAGGAGACGCCCTCGCGGCCGTCCACGAGGCGCTCGTACGCCGCCCGGATGTCGGCCTCGACCTCGGGCGGGAAAGCCTGCGCGGCCACCGACTGGCGCAACGAGCGGCCGACGCGGGCCAGCTCGAGGGTGTCCTCGGGGTCCAGCCCCTTCAACGCGCTGGAGATCTCCTCGGCCAGCCCGGTGTCGCCGATGAAGCGCCGGAACGCCTCGACCGTCGTCGCGAAGCCGTCGGGCACGCTGACGCCCAGCGAGGACAGGTTGCTGACCATCTCGCCCAGGGAGGCGTTCTTGCCACCGACCTGCTCGAGGTCGGCCATGCCGAGCTCGGCGAACGGGCGGACGTAGGGGGACTGGGTCATGGACGACTCCTCGGGGTTCCGGGGACGGGTGAGCTCGGTGGACGCGCGACCGACGGTGGCAGTGCCTTCATGGTCTTCAGCCGCTGCAGGATGATCGTCGAGATCTCCTCGACCGACTTGGTCGAGGAGTCGACGACCGGGAGGTCGTGGCGCCGGAACATCTCGGCGGTGCGGCGCAGCTCGAAGGTGCACTGCTCGAGGGAGGCGTAGCGCGACCCGGGCCGGCGCTCCTCGCGCACCGCTGCGAGGCGTTGCGGGGAGGTGGTGAGCCCGAAGCACCGCTCGCGCAGGTGCCGGACGGGACGCGGCAGGTCGGTGTGGTCGAGGTCGTCCTCGACGATCGGGTAGTTCGCGACGAACAGCCCGTGCTGCAGGGCGAGGTACATCGACGTCGGCGTCTTGCCGCAGCGCGAGGGCGCCACGAGGATCACGTCGGCCTTCTCCAGGCTGCGCAGGCTCTGCCCGTCGTCGTGCTCGATTGCGTACTCGATCGCCTGCATCCGGCTGTTGTAGCGCTGGACGTCGCCCACGCCGTGCAGCCGTGCGGGCAGCCGCACGCCGCGGGTGTCGAGGATCGACTCCACCCGCTGCATGTGCATGTCGAAGAAGTCGATGACCGGGCAGCGGGTGCGCTGCAGCTCGAGCCGGACCTCGTCGCTCGCCGCCGTCGTGAACACCAGCGGGGTGCGGGGGCTCTCGTCCAGCGCCCGGTCGAGGCGGGCGACCACCTCGCGCGCGTCCTCGACGGTGGAGATGAACGGGATGACGGTCCGCTCGAAGCGCAGCTCGGGGAACTGGATGAGCAGCGCGTTGCCCATCGTCTCCGCGCTGATCCCGGTGCTGTCGGACAGGAAGAACACCGGCACCACGTCGTCCGCAGCCCCGCGGTTCGCCCTGCCGGCCGTCGTCATGCCGGTGACTGTAGACCGTCCCCGTCACGGACGAGCAGCACGTGCAGGGTTCTCGGACCGTGGACGCCCTCGACCCGCTCCAGCTCGATGTCGCTGGTCGCCGAGGGACCGCTGATCCACGTCGACGGACGGCCGGCGTCGACGGCGGCGCGCAGCAGCGTGACCGACTCGGGGACGTCGCCGACGAGCTGTGACTCCCGCACCACGCACACGTGCAGGTCGGGCACCAGCGACAGCGCCCGGCGGCCCTGGTCGGGTCGGTGGTCGAGCACGATCGTGCCAGTCGTGGCGATGCCGACGGCCGCTGCGGTGACGACCGCGCCGCACCGGTCCAGGTCGTCGGGGGAGAGGTCCCCGTCGTCGACGAGCACCTCGGCCCCGTCGAGCGCGGAGAGCCACGCCCCCTCCAGCCCCGGGGGTACGACGACCCGGTCGGTCCCGCCCAGCGCGCGGGCCACGGCGGCGGCGAGCTCCTGCGGTGCGACCTGCTCGACGACGGCGCGGTAGTCCTCGACCCGCTCGACGAACAGGCCGACGACGTCGGGCACGGCGGCCGGAGCGCCGTACTCCTGCCGGGGCGGGGGCACCCGGTCGGCGCCGGCCAGGGCGGCGCTGACCCTGCCGAGGATCGCTGCGCGGCTGCTCATCGCCGGCCTCCCTTCTCCCGCTTCCACCACGTCCGGAAGGTCTCCGCAGGTGGGGTCGGGGCGTCGCGGGCATCGCTCCAGGCCGCCAGCGGGCCCGGCAGGCGGCCGATGGTGTCCTTGCCCCCGAGGACCCGACCGCCGAGCTCGGCGCCCTTCTGCGCCTTCTCCCAGCGCCGGTGGTCGGCGAAGAGCCACGCGGCGCCCTTCATGGCGAGCTGCTCGCCGGACGGGACGCCGCCGCGGTGCTCGTCGACGACCCGGGTGCGCAGGTGGACGAGGAGGTCGGGGATCTCGATCCCCACCGGGCAGACGTCGCCGCACGCGCCGCACAGCGACGACGCGTAGGGCAGCGACTGGTCGACCTCGCTGGTCGTCCCGCGCAGCTGCGGGTTGAGGATCGCGCCGATCGGGCCGGGGTAGACCGAGCCGTAGGCGTGGCCGCCGACGCGCTGGTAGACGGGGCAGACGTTGAGGCACGCCGAGCAGCGGATGCAGCGCAGGGCCTGCCGCCCGACGCTGTCGGCGAGCGCGTCCGTGCGGCCGTTGTCGAGCAGCACGACGTGCACGTCCTGCGGCCCGTCGCCGGGGGTGACGCCCGTCCACGTGGACGTGTAGGGATTCATCCGCTCCCCGGTGGAGCTGCGCGGCAGGAGCTGCAGGAAGACCTCGAGGTCCTCCAGGCGCGGCACCACCTTCTCGATGCCGACGACGCTGATCAGCGTCTCGGGCAGGGTGAGGCACATCCGGCCGTTGCCCTCCGACTCCACCACCACGAGGGTGCCGGTGTCGGCGACGGCGAAGTTCGCCCCCGAGACGGCGACCCTCGCGCGCAGGAACTTCTCGCGCAGGTGCACCCGCGCCGCCTCCGCGAGCTCGCGCGGGTCGGAGGTGAGGACGGCCGGGGGAGGCGCGCCGACCTGGCCCATCTCGCGCAGGAAGATCTCGCGGATCTCCGCGCGGTTGCGGTGGACGGCCGGCACCAGGATGTGGCTGGGACGGTCGTGCCCCAGCTGGACGATCAGCTCGGCCAGGTCGGTCTCCCACGCACGGATGCCGGCCTCCTCGAGCGCCTCGTTGAGGCCGATCTCCTGGGTCGCCATCGACTTGACCTTGACGACCTCGTCGGTACCCGTCGCCCGGACCAGGCCGGTGATGATCCGGTTGGCCTCCTCGGCGTCGGACGCCCAGTGCACCGTCGCGCCGGCGCGGGTGAGCGACTCCTCCAGCTGCAGCAGGTAGGAGTCGAGGTGGGTGAGGACGTTGTCCTTGATCGCCGCGGCCGTACGCCGCAGGCCCTCCCAGTCATCGAGCTCGGCGACGACCTGCGCCCGCTTGCCGCGGATCGTGCGGGTGGCGTGCTCGAGGTTGCGCCGCTGCTGGGCGTTGCCCAGCGCCTCCTTTGCCGCGGCCTGGAACGACGGCATGCCGAGGAAGGTGCCGCTCATGCCGTCGCCTCCCTGCCGTCGCGCGCACCGGCCGCGTACGGCGGACCGCCGAGCTCGTTCGCGGCGGCGAAGTCGCGCTCGGTGGACGCCAGCACCTCGGCCAGGTGCATGACACGGGTGCCGGAGCGCTGGCGGGTGAGCAGGCCGCCGATGTGGGCGAGGCAGCTGTTGTCACCGGCGACCAGGACCTCGGCGCGGGTCTCGCGGACGTGCTGGGCCTTGTCGGCCCCCATCGCCACCGAGGTGTCGGAGTTCTTCATCGCGAAGGTGCCGCCGAAGCCGCAGCACTCCTCGGCCTCGGGCAGGTCGACCAGCTCGATGCCGCGCACCTCGCGCAGCAACCGCAGCGGCTTGTCGGCCACGCGCAGCATCCGCAGCGAGTGGCAGGTCGGGTGGTAGGTCACCCGGTGCGGGAAGGTCGCGCCCACGTCGGTCACCCCCAGGACGTCGATTAGCAGCTCGCTGAGCTCGTAGACCTTCCCGGCCGCCGCCGTCGCACGGTCGGCCAGCGCCGGCCGGCCGCAGCCCCGCGCGACCCCGGCGTGCTGGTGCCGCACGCTGCCGACGCAGGAGCCCGAGGGAGCCACCACGGCGTCGTACTCCTCGAAGACGTCGGCGAAGCGCTCGACCAGCGGCAGCGCCTCGCGGGCGTAGCCCGTGTTGGTGAACATCTGCCCGCAGCAGGTCTGCTCGAGCGGGAAGTCGACGCTCACACCGAGCCGCTCGAGGACCGTCACCACCGCCCTGGGCGTCTCGGGCCACATCGTGTCGTTGAAGCAGGTGGCGAACAGCGCGACGCGCAGGCCGCTGCCGGGGAGCGAAGTCACGGGACCTCCCGAGGGTCGTCGGCGATTCGTTGGCTGGCCATCCTGTGGTCGGGCCACACGATCGACAGTGGGGTGGCCCTCGGCCCAGCGTCAAGGCCGACAGATCGGACGCAGGTCGTGCTCACCGAGCACCGTGGCATCTTCGCGGCCATCGAGGGCGGCGACGGCGCGCTCGCCGCCGACCGGGTGGACCAGCACATCCGCTCGTCCTTCGCCGCGCTCCCGCTCGCCCCCACCACCTGACGACCACCACCTGGCGACGCGCGCTCAGAGGAGGGCGGGCACCGCCCGGGTGGCGGTGTAGGCGGCGACGGCGAGCACCAGCACGGTGAAGGCGCCGGACAGCACGCGAGCGTCGACCCGGGCCGCGACGCGGGCGCCGGCGACCGCGGCCAGGGCCGAGGACGCAGTGAGGACGAGGACGAGGCCCCAGTCGGGGCTCGTGCCGGCTCCCGCGCGGGCCGCGAGGGCGGTGGTGCTGGTGATCGTGATGACCACGAGCGAGGTGCCGGCGGCGTGGGGGAGCGGGAGGGCGAGGCCCAGCACCAGGGCGGGTACGACGAGGAACCCGCCTCCCACGCCGAGGAACCCGGTGAGCAGGCCGACCAGCGTCGCGGTCACGAGCACCTTGAGGGCCCGCGGGCAGGCGCACGCGAAGGTCGGGCTGAAGGTGATGATCGGGTCGTCGAGGGTCGGTCGTGCCGCGTGCTGGGGGCCGGTGCGGTGACGCAGCTGCCGCAGGGCCATGAGGATGCCCACCAGCAGCATCAGGGCCGCGAAGGTGGCGAGCAGCACGTCCCCGTCGACGAGGGACGACGCGCGTGCTCCGAGCACGGCGCCGCCGACGGCCACGAGGCCGAAGACGACCCCGCGTCCCACCATCGCGTGGCCCGCTCGAGCCGCGGCCACGGCACCGGTCAGCGCCGTGACGCCCACGACGACCAGGGACCCGGTCGTCGCCTGGGTGGGGCCCTGGTCGAGGAGGAAGACCAGGACCGGCACCGCCAGGATCGATCCGCCTCCGCCGAGGGAGCCCAGGCTGAGCCCGATGAGCGCTCCCGCGACGACGGCGAGGACGAGGGTCATGTCAGGACTCGGGCCCCACCAGGTCCAGGCCCGCCGCGGCGGCGTCGGCGAAGCTGTCGTCGACCGCCACCGTCGTCCGCCCCCGCGCGTGCAGCATGGACGCAGCGATCGAGGCGCGGTAGCCGCTCGCGCAGTGCACCCAGACCTCGCCGGCCGGGACCTCGTCGATGCGGTTCCACAGCTCGTGCAGGGGGACGTTCTCGGCGCCGTCGATGGCGCCCGCGGCGTGCTCGTCGGCGCGGCGGACATCGAGGACCACGACGTCGCGGTGGTGGCGAACCTGGGCCAGGTCGGCGAAGGTCGCGGTCGGGAAGCTGACCGGTGCCCGGGTGCTCCAGTCCTCGGGGCCGCCGGTGGCGTGGGCCGCGGGTCGGTCGATGCCGATCCGGACGAGCTCGCGCTGCGCCTCGGCGACGTCCTCGGCGGTCTCGCCCAGCAGCGTGATCGGCGTGCCCCACGGCACCAGCCAGCCGAGGTAGGTCGCGAACGAGCCGTCCAGGCCGAAGTTGAGCGTTCCGGCGGCGTGGCCGGCGGCGAACACGGTGCGGTTGCGCAGGTCGACGACCCACTCGCCGGCCTCGACGCGACGCCGCAGGTCGGTGGCGTCGGCCAGCGCGGGCGGGCTGAGGTCGGGCGCAGCCGGGCCGGCGGCATTGGCGGGCGCCATGTGGGCGTAGTACGCCGGCCAGGCGCCGAGCCCGGCGAGCAGCTCGCGGACGTAGGTCTCCTCGTCCTGGGTCAGGACCGGGTTGGCCTGCTTCTCGCGGCCGATGGTCGACGACGTGGCGTCGGACTGGGTCGCGCTGCAGAAGGAGCCGAAGCCGTGCGTCGGGAAGACGCCGGCGTCGTCCGGGAGCAGCTCGGCCAGGCGGTGGGCCGAGGCGTGCTGGTGGCGGACCAGCTCGTCGGTGTGCTCCGGCCCGAGGAGGTCGGGACGTCCCGTCGCACCGAAGAGCAGCGAGCCGCCGGAGAAGACGCCGACGTCGCGCCCGGGGGAGTCGGCCTCCGGACCGAGGTCGCGCAGCGCGTAGGAGAGGTGGGTGAACGTGTGGCCCGGCGTCGCGAGGGCGGTCAGGCGCATGCGGTCGCCGACCTCGACGACGTCGCCGTCGCTGATCGGGGTCCGCTCGAAGGACACGTCGTCGGCCGCGTTCACCAGGTACGCCGCACCGGTCGCCCGGGCCAGCGCGAAGCCGCCGGTGACGTAGTCGTTGTGGATGTGGGTCTCGAGGACGTGCGTCAGCCGCACGCCGTGCTCGGCCAGCAGGTCCGTGACGCGGTCGATGTCGCGCTGCGGGTCGACGACGAAGGCGACGTCGCCGTCGTGGACCAGGTAGCTGCGGTCGCCGAGCGTCGGCGTCTCGATCGGGACGATCGTCAGGTCGGCGGGGGAGGACGGCGTGGTCATCGCTCAGCCCTGCTCGACCGGGCGTCCGGAGCTGATCCAGGCGCGGGTCCCGCCGGCCACGTTGACGGCGTCGAAGCCCTGCGCCACGAGCACGTCGGTCATCGCGGAGCTGCGGTTGCCGCTCGCGCAGACCACGTGCACGACGGCGGAGCGGTCGAGCTCGTCGAGGCGCCCGGGCAGCTGGCCCATCGGGATGTTGCGCGCGCCGGGCACGTGCCCATCGGCGTACTCGCTGGTCTCGCGCACGTCCACGACCACGGCACCGCCGTCGATCGCGTCTGCGAGCTGGTCGATGTCGATCTCGCGCATGGGTGGATTCTCCTTCGTGGCTCCAGCAAAGGCCGTGATCCCCCCGGGGGGATCCTTCGGCAACAGTAGCACAACCCCCCGGGGGGTTAGTCTCCCCTTGGTGCGCGGCGATGTGACGATCGAGCCGTGCCGTCAGTCGCCCGGTGCCTGGAGGACCCTCGGGCCGAGGTGGTGGGCGGCGACCAGGGCGAGCTCGAGCTCCAGCCTGTCCTCGGTCAGGGGGACCCCGCGGCTCTCGAGCGCCTTGGCGACGCGGTAACGAACAGTGTTCTTGTGCAGGTGGAGCCGCTCGGCGGTGACCACGTAGCTCTCTGCGGCTCGCAGGAAGGCGTGCAGGGTCGCCCGGAGCCGCTCGGCGCCCTCCGAGTCCTCGGCGAGGCCCCGGAGTGACGACGCCACCAGGCGGCGCGTGCTCTCCAGGTCCTGGGTGAGGAGCCAGGCCGTGCGCACCTCGGGGTCGTCGTACGACGTCACGGCCCGGGCGTGGCCGCCGGCGACCATCGCGACCTCGTGTGCCCTCCGGGCATCCAGGATCGAGGTGCGGAAGCCACCTTCCCCTGCTGAGGTGACGCCGAGGGCCGCCCGGACGCCGGGGCCGCACGCCTCCACGGCGGCAGCCACGGCGGAGGGTGACGGCGTGGACGTCTGGCGGCCCAGGGGGATCCAGGCCCACGCTGTCCCGGTGTCCTGCGGGATGACGAGCGGTCTGCCCGTCCCGGAGGTGCTCCGGGCGATGGCGTCCACGACCTGGTCGAGGTCGCCAGCCATACGGGTGTCCGGCTGTGCGCGCCACACGATGACTCCGAGGTGGTGCTGGCGCAGTCGGTGCCCGAGCGCGGCCTCCGCAGCGCCGACGTCGACGGGCTGTCCTGCGACCAGCTTCTCCACGACCTCCAGCCGGACCGTGTTCCGGTTGGCCAGCCACAGGTCGCGCTCGACCTGGTAGACCTCGACCAGGGCCTCGGAGACCCGGTCGATGTACTCGAAGCCGAAGGTCGTCAGCTCCCGGGACGCTGCGTAGGCAAGGTCGGCGTCGTCCTCGAGCCTCGTCAGCTGGTCGTTGGCCCAGTCGATGAACTGCCGCTGCCCGAGCCGGTAGGCGCGCAGCAAGGCGCCGAGGGGGACCTCGCGCTGGGCCAGGCGCCGGGCGTACTCCACCGCAGGGGCGGGCGGCTGGATGTCCTCCGGCTGGGTGTGGCCCTGGATGAGGTGGGCGACGTTCTCGAGGTTGCCGAGCGTGCTGGCCAGCAGCAGCTCCTCGATGACGGGGTCGCCCTTCAGGTGGGTGACCCGGTTGGTCAGGTCGGCGTAGATGGCGCTGGCGATGTCGGGCAGGTGGCCGGCCAGCAGGGCGCCCACCTGCTGGACCTGTCGGTCGACCCGGGGGTCGATCGCCCCGTCGGGGGACGGACGCAGAGCCATGGCTACCTCGCTCCTCGCGATCTGGTGTGCGACCTGATGTGGACTACCGGGCCAGCGACCCCGGATTGTGCCACGGGCTTCCCGGTGCCACGCATCCGAAATGTGGCCTGCGTTTCGTACCGCCAGCACAAGTCGGCGCGGTCGGTCAGTCCCTAGCGTCAGCCTTCGCCCGATCCCTGACCACGGAGCTGACCATGACCCTGGACTACCTGCCCTGGACGCGCCCGGCCGCGTACTCCGACCGTCCCTGCGTGCGCGACGAGCGGGTCGAGCTGACCTACGCCGAGTTCGCCGAGCGTGTCGAGGGAGCCGCCGAGCAGCTCGCCGAGCGGGGTGTCGGCACGGGCTCGGTCGTGGCGATCATGCTGCCGAACCGGGTCGAGCTCCTCGTGGCGATGATGGCCGCGTGGCGCCTGGGCGCGGCAGCGACGCCCGTCAACCCCACCTTCACGGCCAACGAGGCCGAGTACCAGATCGCCGACGCGGACGCGACGGTCGTCGTCGTGGGGCAGGACGGCGCACCGACCGCTGGTCGACCCGCCCTCCTGGCCGACCAGCTCCGCCTGCGCCCCGAGGGCGCCCCCGGCGCCGTGCCGGCGCCGGCCACCCGGGCCAGCGACCTGGCGCTGCTCATCTACACCAGCGGTTCCACGGGACGGCCCAAGGGTGTGATGCTGAGCCACGCGAACATCGACGCGATGACCGCGTCGATGGGCGAGGCGCTGCGGGTGACGCCGGACGACCACTGCCTCCTGGTCCTGCCGCTCTTCCACGTCAACGCGATCTGCGTGAGCGTGCTGACGCCCCTGCGCAACGGTGCGCAGGTCTCCCTGCTCGAGCGCTTCCACCCGACGGGCTTCCTCGAGCAGGTCGCCCGGCTGAGGCCGACGTACTTCTCGGCCGTCCCGACGATCTACCAGGTCCTGGTCTCCCTGCCGGCCGAGGTCGAGGCCGACACCTCGTCGGTCCGGGTCGGGATCTGCGGCGCGGCCCCCGCCCCGGCCGACCTCCTGGCTGCGGTCGAGAGCAGGTTCGGCTTCCCGGTGGTCGAGGGCTACGGCCTGTCCGAGGGCACGTGCGCCTCCACGGCCAACCCCGTCGACGGTCCTCGCAAGGCCGGCACGGTCGGCATCGCCCTGCCCGGGCAGACGGTCGCCGTGATGGACCCGGACGGCAACCTGCTGCCTGCGGGCGAGCGGGGAGAGGTCGTCATCCAGGGGCCGACGGTGATGCAGGGCTACCTGAACAACCCGTCGGCCACGGCCGAGGTGCTGGGCGACGGCTGGCTGCACACCGGCGACGTCGGGGTGCTCGACGAGGACGGCTACCTGACCATCGTCGACCGGATCAAGGACATGATCATCCGCGGCGGCGAGAACATCTACCCCAAGGAGATCGAGGCCGTCCTCTACGCGCACCCGGTGGTGCTGGAGGCGGCGGTCGTCGGCGCACCCGACGCGACGTACGGCGAGATCCCGGTTGCCTACGTCTCGGCCCGCCCCGGCACGGAGGTCGGCGAGGACGAGCTCCGCGCCCACTGCGCCGAGCAGCTCACCAAGGTCAAGGTCCCGGCCCGCATCCACCTGCTGGCAGAGATCCCCAAGAACCCCGTGGGCAAGATCGACAAGCCCCGGCTGCGGGCACAGATGGCGGAGGCCTGACATGGGCTTCATCAACCCCTCGCCTCCGCCGATGGAGCCGGCCGAGTTCTTCGCGCTGCCCTTCCTGGAGCGGGTCCGCGTCCTGACGACCAACTGGGTCCTCGACGGCTTCGGGACCCCCCGGGTCCTCCACGTCGTCTACATCCTGAAGATGCTGGGCCTCTACTTCGCCGTCGGCCTGGCGATCACGTCGCTGACCACCGAGTACGTCCACCTGACCGACCCCGGCACCTGGTTCGACAACATCGTGGTCTACCAGAAGCTGGCGATCTGGCTGATGCTCCTCGAGGTCGTCGGCCTGGGCGGCACGTTCGGGCCGCTGTGCGGGCACTTCGTCCCCATGGTGGGCAMCATCCGCTACTGGCTGCGGCCCGGCACCGTCCGGATGGCCCCCTGGGCGGGCCGGGTCCCGCTCACGGGTGGCGACGTCCGGACGGTGGCGGACGTGGTGCTGTACGGGGCCGTCCTGGCCAGCCTCGTCGTCCCGCTGGCGCTGCCCGCGGTGGAGGTCGACGCGGTCCCGCTGGGAACGGGGCCGCAGGAGCTCGTGCCGCCCGCCGCCTTCCTGCCCATCCTGGTGGTCATGCCCCTGATGGGCCTGCGCGACAAGGTGGTCTTCCTGGCCGCCAGGTCGGAGCAGTACTACCCGATCATGTTCTTCTCCGCCGTGCTCGGCGCGGTCGTGCTGTCCTCCAGCGACCCGGCCGACTTCGTCGACCTCGTCGTGGTCTTCAAGATCATCATCTGCGTGGTGTGGATCGGCGCCGGCATCTCCAAGGTGGGCGAGCACTTCGTCAACGTCGTCCCGCCCATGGTGTCGAACAGCCCCGGCCAGCTCGGCTGGATCAAGAAGCTGCACTACCGCAACGCCCCGGACGACCTGCGCCCCAGCCGCGGCGCGTGGTTCATGGCGCACGTCGGAGGCACCACGCTCGAGATCCTCATCCCGGTGGTCCTCCTGCTCACCACCAGCCCGACGGTCGCTGCCGTGGGTGCGGTCGCGATGCTGGTCTTCCACCTCTTCATCACCTCCACGTTCCCGCTGGCGGTCCCGCTCGAGTGGAACGTGTACTTCGGCTATATCGCGATCGTGCTGTGGTGCGGCATCGGTGACGGCTTCACCGCG
>NZ_VLJQ01000121.1:59175-107345 GCF_007829375.1 Nocardioides sp. J9
CCGTGGCTGCCGAACGGCCCGGTCCCGCTGCAGGTGCAGTGGCGCGCGGACGGTGACCCGGCGGCACCGCGGACCGGCGTCGACAGCCCCGTGGCATGAGCAGTGCGGTCGTGGTCGGCAGCGGCCCCAACGGGCTGGCCGCTGCCGCCGCGCTGAGTCGTCGCGGTGTGTCCGTCACGGTGCTGGAGGCGTCCGACGAGATCGGGGGAGGGACCCGGACCAGCGAGGGCATCCTCCCGGGGCTCCTGCACGACCACTGTGCCGCGATCCACCCCATGGCGGCCGGCTCGAAGTTCCTCCGCGACCTCGGCCTGGAGGAGCACGGCTTGGTCTGGAGGTTGCCGGAGGTCGACTGCGCGCACCCGCTGGACGGCGGCGGTGCCGGGGTGCTCCACCGCTCCGTCGAGGAGACGGCGCGAGGGCTGGGACCCGACGGGGAGGCGTGGCGACGGTTGTTCCGCCGTCCGGCGTCCTGGTACGACGAGCTGTCGGACGACATCCTCGGTCCGCTGGTCCGGGTGCCGCGGCACCCTGTGCGGCTGGCCCGCTTCGGGGCACCGACCCTCCTGCCGGCCACCGTGCTCGCGCGCCTCTTCCGGACGGAGGAGGGCCGGGCACTCTTCGCCGGGGTGGCGGCGCACGCGTTCCACCCGCTCGGCAGGCCGCTGAGCTCGGCGATCGGGATGGGGATCCTCACCGCCGGTCACGCCAACGGCTGGGCCGTGGCGGAGGGTGGCTCGCAGGCGATCACCCGGGCGATGGCTGCGGTGGTCCGGGCCAACGGCGGTCGGATCGAGACCGGTGTGCGCGTCACGTCGGCCGCCGAGCTCCCGGCGAGCGACGTCGTGCTCTACGACCTCGCCCCGGCAGCGGTCGCGGACATCCTCGGCAACCGGCTGCCTGCCCGGGTCGCGCGGGCCTACCGGAGGTTCCGCCACGGTCCGGCTGCCTTCAAGGTCGACTTCGCCGTGGAGGGCGGGGTGCCGTGGACCGCGGAGGCCGCGCGGAGGGCCGGCACCCTCCACCTCGGTGGGCCCCTGGCGGAGGTCGTGGCGAACGAGCGGGCCGTGCACCGGGGGCGCATGCCCGAGCGCCCCTTCGTCCTGGTCGGCCAGCAGTACCTCGCCGACCCCACCCGGTCGGTGGGCGACGTGCACCCGCTCTACACCTACGCACACGTCCCGCACGGCTACACCGGTGATGCGACGGAGGCCATCGTGCGACAGGTCGAGCGCTTCGCGCCGGGCTTCAGGGACCGGGTCGTCGGCCTGCAGGTGCGCTCGGCTGCGGCCTTCGCCGAGGACAACCCCAACTACGTCGGTGGTGACATCCTCACCGGCGCCAAGGACGTGCGCCAGCTCCTGCTGGGACCGCGCCCCGGCGTCCAGCCGTACGACGTCGGGGTGCCCGGGCACTTCATCTGCTCTGCCGCGACGCCCCCCGGCCCCGGCGCCCACGGCATGTGCGGCGCCCACGCCGCGGCCAGGGCACTCCGCTGGCTCGGCACGGAGGCCTGACCCGCGGGGTTGTCCCAGGGCACAACTCCCGCGCTGAATGCTGTGCGGCCGGCACAGGCCACGCGTCCAGCGTCCGACCTACCGTCCCGTGTGGCGACGGTCACACCGCTGAAGGCCTGGCCGTGTGACGGGGTCGACGGTCGCCGCACCCGGAACGTCCACCGAGACAGCCGAAGGGAAGCGAGCCGATGAAGGAAGCGCTCGAGGCACTTCTGCCGATGTACCTGTTCATGCTGCTGCCGATCTGGATCCCGCTGATCGCGGTGACGTTCGGCGCCGTCCTCGACGTCGTACGGCCGCGGCGGTCGGCGCCCCCCGGCCGGCGCGTCGCGGGCAAGCGGGCCCGGACCGCGTCCTACGGCCTCGCCACCGCGGAGTAGGTGGTCCGGTGCGGGGCCGGGGTGGCCAGGTGGGCCCCGTCGTTGTGACGGATGCCCGAGCGCACCGCGAACCCTTGTCCGCTCGCCCAAGAAGGCGGGCGTCCTCCCTTGTCACGCTGGGAGCACCCGGTGAGCAGGGTCACTGCCACCGGAAGGCACCGGCAGATCAACGGTGGCGGAGCAGCACMCCTGCCGCCGCGGTTAGGGGAGAGAAGATGGCAACGGTCACCTTTGTCGAGCACGACGGCACCTCGCACGACGTGGACATCGTCGAGGGCGAGTCGCTCATGGAGCTCGCGACCAGCAGTGCGGTCCCCGGCATCGAGGGGGACTGCGGCGGCGAGGCCGCCTGCGGCACGTGCCACATCATCGTCAGCGACGAGTGGGTCGGCACGACGGGCCTCCGCACGGACCGGGAGAGCCAGATGCTCGAGATGTCGCCCGAGTGCGTGACGAGCTCCCGGCTGGCCTGCCAGGTCGTCGCGTCCGGGGCCCTGGACGGGTTGCGCGTCCGCCTGCCCGAGTTCCAGATGTAGGTCCGCGCCACCGCAGTCCGGGCACCGCGGTCCCGGCCACCGATTGCACCGACGTCACCGACGTCACCGACACCAGCGAACGACCACCCGAACGACACCGAGGCGGCACACAGACATGACCACCACCGAGAGCGTGCTCGAGCGCGCGAAGGCCACCGTCCAGCGCAAGGTCCAGGCGACCGTGCCCGTCGACCGGCAGGTCCAGGCGGCGTACCTCGTCGACAAGGCCAAGCGCCTCGTCGGGATGGGCGACCAGGTCGTCTTCACCGAGCGCCCTGTCCCGGACGCTGCCGACGTGCCGCTGACCGAGCTCGACGTCAGCAACCCGTTCCTGTTCCGCCAGGGCAAGTGGCACTCGTACTTCAGGCGACTGCGCGACGAGGCCCCGGTGCACTACCTGGCCGACAGCCCCTTCGGCCCGTTCTGGTCGATCACCCGGTACGAGGACATCCGCGCCGTCGACCTGGACCCGGACACGTTCTCCGCGGAGCCCTTCATCATCCTCGGGCACGCCCCGATCAACGTCGAGATGTTCATCGCGATGGACCCGCCGAAGCACGACGTCCAGCGCAAGGCCGTCCAGGGCGTCGTGGCACCGCGCAACCTCAAGGAGATGGAGTCGCTCATCCGCGAGCGCGTCCAGGACGTGCTGGACAACCTCCCCACGGATCGTCCGTTCGACTGGGTGGAGCGGGTCTCCAAGGAGATCACCGCGCGGATGCTTGCGACGCTGCTCGACTTCCCCTACGAGGAGCGCCACAAGCTGCCGTACTGGTCGGACACGATGAGCGGCACCGCCGAGGCGACCGGCGGGACCACTGACCAGGACACCTTCTACGAGGCCGTCGGCGACATGGCCCGGAGCTTCATCGCGCTGTGGCACGACAAGGCCGCCCGCCGGGAGAAGGGGGAGACGGGCTTCGACCTGATCAGCCTGATGCAGTCCTCGGAGGACACCAAGGACCTCATCCACCGGCCGATGGAGTTCCTCGGCAACCTGACGCTGCTGATCGTCGGCGGCAACGACACCACCCGCAACTCGATGTCCGGCAGCGTCCTGGCCCTGCACCAGAATCCCGACCAGTTCGAGAAGCTCAAGGCGGACCCGTCGCTGATCCCCAACATGGTCTCGGAGACCATCCGCTGGCAGACGCCGCTCGCCTACATGCGCCGGGTCGCGAAGAAGGACGTCCACTTCGGTGGCCAGTTCATCCGCAAGGGCGACAAGGTCGTGATGTGGTACTGCTCGGGCAACCGCGACGAGCGCCAGTTCGAGAAGCCGGACGACTTCATCATCGACCGGCCGAACGCGCGCAACCACATGTCCTTCGGCTTCGGCGTCCACCGGTGCATGGGCAACCGGCTCGCGGAGATGCAGCTGCGCATCCTGTGGGAGGAGATCCTCGCCCGCTTCGACCGGATCGAGGTCCTCGACGAGCCCACCTACGTGCAGTCCAACTTCGTGAAGGGCTACGAGTCGATGAAGGTCCGGCTCACGCCGAAGGCGGCGAGCTGAACCACACCACCCAGCCCAGCCAGCAGCGGCGAGGAGAGGCACCATGACCAGCCCACGAGTGATCATCGTCGGGGCCAGCCACGCGAGCGCCCAGCTGTGCGCGAGCCTGCGGCAGGAGGGGTGGACGGGGGAGGTGCTCCTCGTCGGGGACGAGCCCTCCCTGCCGTACCAGCGACCACCGCTGTCCAAGACCTACCTCGCGGGCAGGACGAGCCTGGACGAGCTGTTGATCCGCAAGCCGGACTTCTACGACAAGCAGCAGGTCGACGTCCGGCACGGGCGGGTCACCAGCATCGACCCCGGCGCCCGGCAGGTCACGCTGGACGGTGGCGAGGCGCTCGCCTACGACAAGCTCGTCCTCTGCCTCGGGGCACGCCCGCGCCGGCTCGACCTCCCCGGTGCCGACCTCGCCGGCGTGCGCCACCTCCGCACGGCGGAGGACATCGAGGGCATCCGGGCGGACCTGCCCACCACGCGGCACGCCGTCATCATCGGGGCCGGCTACATCGGACTCGAGACTGCGGCCTCCCTCAGGCAGCTGGGCATCCCCGTGACGGTCGTCGAGGCAGCCGACCGGGTCCTGCAGCGGGTCACCGCCCCGGAGGTGTCCGCGTTCTACGACCGGGTCCACCGCGAGGAGGGCGTCGACCTCCGGGTGGGCACGGGCGTCGCCGCCCTGGAGGGCGAGGGCCGGGTCACCGGGGTCAGGCTGGCCGACGGCGAGCTCGTCGTCGCCGACCTCGTGGTCGTCGGCATCGGCGTCGTCCCGAACGTCGAGCTCGCGGCCGAGGCCGGGCTGCACGTCGACAACGGCATCGCCGTCGACGCCTGCGGGCGGACCAGCGCGCCCGACGTCTTCGCCGCTGGCGACTGCGCGAGCTTCCCCGACCGGCGCTACGGTCGTCGGCTCCGCCTCGAGTCGGTCCCCAACGCCGTCGAGCACGCCAAGAGCGTCGCCGCCGCCATCTGCGGCAGGGAGAAGGAGATCGCCGCACTGCCCTGGTTCTGGTCGGACCAGTACGACCTCAAGCTCCAGATCGCCGGCCTCAGCACGGGGCACGACGAGGTGGTGCTCCGCGGTGACCCGACGACGGCCCGCGACTTCGCCTGCTTCTACCTCTCCCGGGGTCGGATCATCGCCGCGGACTGCGTCAACCGGCCGCAGGAGTTCATGTTCAGCAAGCGGGCGATAGCAGACGGGCTCGCGCCCCAGCGGGAGCTGCTCGCCGATCCCCGGACGGACCTGAAGGCACTCCTGGCCCGGCCCGTCGCAGTCGGCTGACGCCGGCCGGGGGAGGAGCCCCCGCGACCTAGCTGCGGGGGGCCCTCTGGTGGAAGAGCACGTGGTGCCGCAGCGCCACCGCGAGGTCGGGGCTGACCTTCGTGACCGGCCGCCCGAGCAGCTCCTCGGCCTGGCCCAGGCGGTAGCGCACCGTGTTGCGGTGCACCACCAGCGTGCGCGCGGCCTCCTCGGCGCTGCCGCCGCAGGCGAGGAAGGCGACCACCGTCTCGCGGATGCGCTCGGTGGACTCGTCGTCGCCGAGCAGCGGGCCGAGCTGGCGCTCCATGAACCGGTCGACCTCGGGGCTGCAGCCGAGCAGCACCGGCAGCTCCACGTCGACGTACGTCGCGAGCCAGTTCCGGTCCGACGAGGTCACCTCCAGGGCTCCCATCGCCTCGGCGTGGCTCGAGGCGAAGCCCCGCAGGCCCTGCTCGGGGGAGCCGACACCGACCCGGATGCCGTCGTGGGCGGAGCCCGACGCGGCGTCGGCGAGGTCCGCCAGGTCGAGGGCGTCCCGCGTCGCCACCCACAACCACAGCTGGCGGCCACCGGGCTTGACCAGGAGCGGCTTGTTGCCGCCGACCACCCGGACCAGCTCGCTGGCCAGCGACTCGAGGCTGCCGGCGCGCTCGGGGTCGTCGACGGACAGGACGAAGGCGGTGTGGAAGACGGAGATGGGGTAGCCGCCGAGGGCGGCGGAGGCGGCGCGCGGGTCGGTCACCTCGCCGGAGAGGATCGCCTTGACCGACTCGTAGCGCTGTGCGGCGGCGCCGGCCAGCACCCGGTTCCGCTCGGCGTGGTAGATCTCGATCGACGCCCCGATCGACTTGTCCAGCCAGACCCCCGCGCGGTTCCAGAAGTAGACGAGCAGCTCGGCTCGGTCGACCTCGTCGGTGCTCAGCTTCGTCGTCACCTCGCGCACGTAGACCCAGACCTCCTGCTGGGCGACGCGGTAGAACTGGATCAGCGTCTCCGCCGGGATCTGCTGCTGGGCGACGATGCGCGCCAGCTCGGCGGCCGTGTCGACGAGGTGGAAGTGCTGCTCCGGCTGGGCGAAGTCGGCGAGGAAGGCCACCCAGTGGTCCCGCACGGCGGTCTGCAGGAGGTCCACGACGCCGTCGAAGCGGCGCGCGTCCGGCATCTCCCGGAGGATGCCCGCGGTCACCTGGTCGGACCACTCCTCGACCCGGGCGGGCTGGGCCTGCTCGGCGACGTAGGCCAGCAGCCAGGGCTCGATGCCGGAGGGCAGCACGTCGTTGCTCATGATCCTCACGGTAACCAATGCCGGCGCGTGTGGTTCGGGTGACCAAACCCGCGGCGAATTGTTGGACGAACGACCGAGAGTGTGACGGTCGCAACGAACTTAGATGGCCTGACGACGGCGTCGCGCGGACAGCGGTGCCCGATCCCAGCGTGATGCCAGGAGGCCTTCTGCGATGACTGCCGAGCACCGTGCGGCACAGCGCCGTGGTCGCCGGACACCGGACCTCGGCGGTGGCGCCGCGTGACGACCACCCAGGACCGGCCCGTCGAGGAGCGGCCGGCGCCGGCCGGCATGTCCGAGGAGTCGCGCCAGCTGGCCCGGGACGCCGTGCGCAGCACCCTGCCGTTCAAGGTGATGGGGACCTTCGGCGACTTCTACGGCTTCGTCGGGACCGTCTTCAAGCAGATGTTCACCCGCAAGTTCCACTTCCGGGAGTTCATCTCGCAGGCGTGGTTCATCACGACCGTGTCGTTCTGGCCGGCGATGCTGGTCTCGATCCCGTTCTGCGTCGTGATCATCTTCCAGGTCAACCAGCTGCTCATCCAGATCGGCGCGGTCGACCTCGCCGGTGCCGGCGCGGCCGTCGCGGTGGTCCGTGAGATCGGGCCCATCGTCAGCGTGCTGGTGGTCGCCGGTGCGGGCGCGACCGCGGTCTGCGCGGACCTGGGCTCCCGGAAGATCCGGGAGGAGATCGACGCCATGGTCACCCTGGGCATCGATCCGATCGAGCGCCTCGTGGTGCCGAGGGTGGTGGCGTCGATGCTGGTGGGGCTCGCGCTCAACGGCATGGTCACGATGGTCGGCCTGACGGGCGGCTACTTCTTCTCCGTGGTGCTGCAGGGTGCCACCCCCGGCCTCTACCTCTCCGACCTCACGCTCTTGGTGGGCCTGCCCGACTTCCTCGCCTCCGAGGCGAAGGCCCTCGTCTTCGGACTGCTCGCCGGGCTCACGGCCTGCTACCTGGGCCTCAACGCGAAGGGCGGGCCCAAGGGCGTGGGCGACGCGGTGAACCAGACCGTCGTCTTCTCCTTCATGCTGCTCTTCGCCGCGAACAGCGTGATCAGTGCCCTGTTCCTCCAGATCAAGCTGGGAGCCTGACGTGGCCAGTGACGCACCCGCCCGTGAGCCCGGCGCGCTCGCGCGCCAGGTGGCGAAGCCGGTCTCCTCGCTGCGGCGGCTCGGGGACCAGCTCAGCTTCCACGGCAACGCCTACGCGCACATGCCGCGCACGATCAAGCACTACCCGAAGGAGGTCGTGCGGCTGCTCGCGGAGGTCTCCCTCGGCTCCGGTGCGCTGGCCCTCATCGGCGGCACGGTGCTCGTCATCGGCTTCCTCACCACCGCGGCCGGGATCGAGGTCGGGCTCCAGGCCTACACGTCGTTCGACAACATCGGCGTCTCGACCCTCTCCGGGTTCTTCTCCGCCTACTTCAACACCCGCGAGGTCGCGCCGATCATCGCCGGCATCGCGCTGACCGCGACCGTCGGGGCCGGCTTCACCGCGCAGATCGGCGCGATGCGGGTCAGCGAGGAGATCGACGCCCTCGAGGTCATGGCCGTCCACCCGGTGCCCTTCCTCGTCACGACCCGGATCATCGCCGGGCTGATCGCCGTCGTCCCGCTCTTCGCGATCGCCCTGATGATGTGCTGGCTCGCGACGTACGTCGTGGTGACCGTCGGCTACGACCAGGCGCCGGGCACCTACCAGCACTACTTCGACACCTTCCTGATCCCGGAGGACCTCTTCCTCGCGATCGTCAAGGTCGTGCTGATGGCCCTCGCGATCGTCTCGATCTGTTGCTACCACGGCTTCCGCGCGGCCGGCGGCCCCGCGGGCGTCGGCAAGGCGGTCGGCTCGGCAGTTCGCTCCGCCCTCATCGTCACGATGTTCATCGACCTGATCTTCGCGATTGCCATCTGGGGCGGTCCGTCGGTCCACATCGCGGGGTGATCACCACATGACCGCCAAGCACGCACACCACGTCGACCGCCAGGTCGTCTACGGCTTCCTGTTCGTCGGGCTCGTCCTGGCCGTCATCGCCGGCACCATCGCGACCTACCGCGGGGCCTTCGACGACAACATCGCGGTGACGGTCGAGACCGACCGCGCCGGGCTCACGCTCGCCGCCGGCGCGCCCGTCAAGCTCCGCGGCGTCGAGGTCGGCTCCGTGGGGCAGATCGAGGGGGAGGGCGACCGGGTCCGCGTCGAGCTGCTCCTCGACACCGACGAGGCCGACCGCGTCCGGGCGGACGTCACCGCCCAGATCGTTCCCCCGACCGCGTTCGGCGCGAAGTACGTCCAGCTCACCGAGCCAGCCAGCAGCACGGCCGGACCCATCCGCGCAGGCGCAGTGCTCCGCGGCGACCGGGTGACGGTCGAGATCGACGAGGCGTTCGAGAACCTCACCGCCGTCCTCGAGGTCGCCCGCCCGGCGGAGGTCAACTCCGCGCTGACCGCGGTCGCGGGGGCCCTCGACGAGCGCGGCGAGCTGATCGGCGAGCTGATCTCGCAGACCGACGACTACCTGCGGTCCTTCAACCCCGCCCTGCGCACCCTCAGCCAGGACCTGGCGGTCGCCGACGACGTCGCCGACGTGTACGCCGCGGCCCGGCCCGACCTCGTCGCCTCGCTCACCCAGGCGGGGACCATCTCGGAGACCGCGGTCCGGCAGCAGGCGTCGCTGCGCGCGCTGAGCCGCAGCCTGACCGGCTTCAGCAACGAGGCCGACGTCCTGCTGCGCAGCTCTCGCGAGGGCCTGGTCACCAGCCTGACCCTGCTGCGGCCGGTCACGGGTGTGCTGGAGCGCTACTCGCCGGAGCTGCCGTGCCTGCTGCTGGGCCTCGCCAACGCCAACAAGCTCGCGGAGGCCGCCGTCGGCGGCACGAACCCCGGCGTCACGACCATCACCCGGCTGGTGCCGGGGCGCAAGGCCTACACCTACGAGGAGAACCTGCCGGTGCAGACCGACGACCGGGGCCCCGTGTGCCACGGCCTGCCCTACGTCGACGCCGAGGAGGCCCAGGTGCCGCCGCCGGCGTTCGGCACCGGCGCCAACCCGCACCACGGTCCCCAGCCCACCCCGGACGAGGCAGCGCTCACCACGCTCCTGGGGCTGCTCAAGGGTGCGGTGAACCTGCCATGAGCGAGAGGAGATCCGTGAGTCCCGAACGACGCCGCCAGCGCAACGACCTGCTGAAGTTCACGGCGTTCCTCGCCATGGCCGCCGTGTTCACGTTCTGGATCGCCGCTATCACCGGCGAGTACCGGGGCGGGGAGAAGGCGCTCTACCGCGCCAGCTTCGACGACGTGTCCGGCCTCTCCGTCGGTGACAAGGTCCGCATCGCCGGGGTCGACGTCGGGAAGGTCAAGGAGATCGACGTCCAGCCCGACAACACCGTGCTCGTCGGGTTCGACGTCACGGAGGGGCAGCAGCTCACCTCCGCCACCCGGGCCACGATCCAGTACCGCAACCTGATCGGCGACCGGATCCTGCAGCTCACCAGGGGCGCCGGTGCGAGGAAGGCAGAACCGCTGGCTCCCGGGGACACGATCCCCGCCAACCAGACGGCCTCGGCCCTCGACCTCGACACCCTGCTCAACGGCTTCAAGCCGCTCTTCGCGGGGCTCAACCCCACCCAGGTCAACGAGCTGTCCAATCAGCTGGTCCGTGTGCTGCAGGGCCAGCAGTCGTCCGTCGCCACCCTCGTGCGGCAGGTCGGGTCCTTCACCACCACCATCGGCAACCGCGAGCAGCTCATCGGCGAGGTCATCGGGAACCTCAACAGCGTGCTCGGCACCGTCGACGCGCGCCGGGACACCGTCGGGCTGCTGCTCGACCGCCTCGACGTGCTGCTGACCTCGCTCGACAAGCAGGACACGCAGGTCCTCGACGCCGCGGCGCGGATCGACCGGTTCGCCCGCACGACGTCGAACCTGGTGGCTGACGCCCGGTCGGACGTGCGTACGGACCTGCGCGCGCTCGCTGTCGCCGCCAGGGGAGTCAACAGCGAGAAGGAGACCCTGGAGGCGGTCCTGCAGAAGCTGCCCACCCACTACCGGACGCTGGCCAACACGTCGTCGTACGGCAACTTCTTCAACTTCTTCCTCTGCGGGGTGCGGGTCCAGACCGGCATCGGCAGCGGGCCCGGCGTCCTCACGCCGTGGATCTACAGCGACGCGCCGAGGTGTGACCGATGAGCCACCGTCGGCGCAGGGACGCCAGCCCCGAGCGGCTCGCGGTGCGCGGCCTCGCGGGCACGCTGACCATCGCGCTCGTCGTCCTGGCTGCACTGAACATCAACCGGCTGCCGCTGGTCGGCAACAACGAGGTCCTGCACGTCGAGTTCGCCGAGGCCGGCGGCCTCCGGGGCGGCGACGACGTGCAGGTGTCCGGGGCGTCGGTGGGCAAGGTGCGCGACGTCCGGATCGACGGCGACAAGGTCGTCGCCGACGTCGTGATCACCGACGAGGACATCAGCCTGGGTGACCTCACCGAGGCGCGGATCATCACCATCACGCTGCTCGGCAGGGCCGCGCTCGAGCTGGAGCCGCGCGGCACGGGTGCGCTCGGCGCGGGTGACTCGATCCCGGTCGAGCGGACGTCCGCGCCGTACAACCTGACCGCCACCCTGAACGAGCTGACCGAGACCAGCGCCGAGATCGACAAGGCGCAGCTCGCGGAGGCGCTCGATCAGGCATCGGCGACCCTCAAGGCCTCGAATCCCGACCTGCGTCCGGCGCTCGACGGCATCACCGCCCTGTCGCGCGCCATCTCGGCCAACGACGACGAGCTGCTCTCGCTCGTCGACCGGGCGGACCGGGTCACCGGTGTGCTGGCCAGCCGGGACCGGCAGATCGCCTCGCTGCTCGGGTCCGGACGCTCCCTGCTGGCGGAGCTCGACAAGCGCCAGGCCGTGGTGGTCAGCCTGCTCGAGGGCGCCCGCGAGCTGGCCACCGAGCTGCGCGCGCTGCTGACCACGACCGACGACGTGATCGGGCCGGCGCTCGACCAGCTCGACGGCGTCGTCGACGTCCTCAACGCCAACAAGGTCGACCTGCAAGCCGCGATCGACGGGCTCCAGGGCTACGCCACCGGCTTCGGCGAGGCGCTCGCCACCGGGCCGTGGTTCGACGCCTACATCCAGAACCTGACGTCACCCTCGACGCTGGTTCCGATCCTCTCCGGGGTGCTCCAGTGACGTCGCTGATGCGTTTCCTTCCGCGTGGCCGCACCCTGGTGGCCCTGCTGCTCGTCGCAGCCCTCGGCGCAGCTGCCCTGGCCTGGACCCGGGACGCCAGCAGCACCGAGCTCACGGCGCGCTTCACGAGCGCCGAGGGGCTCTACGTGGGCGACGACGTGAAGGTGCTCGGCGTCCGGGTCGGTGAGATCACCGGTGTCGAGAACGATGGCGACGGCGTGCTGGTGCGCATGAAGGTCGACGCCGGCCAGTCGATCCCGGCGGACGCCCGCGCAGCGATCGTCTCGCCCAGCCTGGTCAGCGGCCGGTTCGTGCAGCTCTCGCCTGTCTTCACCGGCGGGGACCGGCTCCGGGACGGCGACACGATCGATGTCGAGCGGACCGCGGTCCCGGTGACCTTCGACGACGTCAAGCAGGAGCTGATCGACCTGTCGACGACCCTGGGCCCGGGCCGGGGGAGGAAGGACGGGCCGCTCGCCGAGGCGATCCGGGCCATGGACGCCAGCTTGCGCACGGGCAACGCCGACCAGCTGCGCACGTCGATCCGCGAGCTGAGGGCTGCTGCCACCGCGCTCGCGGACGGTCGGTCGGACCTGTTCAGCACGATCAGCAACCTCAACGACTTCACCCGTAACCTCGCGCTCAACGACGCGGCGGTGCGTGGCTTCACCTCCGAGCTCGACGCGGTCTCCGGGGTGCTGTCGGCGAACCGGACCAGCCTGAGTGGCGCCATCCGCGACCTCGCCGTGGTCCTCGACGAGACCGAGACCTACTTCGAGAAGCACCGGGGTCGTCTCACTGAGGCCACCACCGACCTCAACGCCCTGGCGGCCACCCTGGCTGACAAGTCCAACGAGCTCGCCGGCGTGCTGCACGTCGCGCCCCACTCGCTGATCGGCCTGCACAACACCGTCGAGGACCAGGCCCTCACCGGCCGTGCCAGCCTCACCGGCTTCGACAACCTGGCGATGCTGCTGTGCGGCGCACTCCTTGGCGCCGGCGGCACGGAGGAGGCCTGCACCAGCGCGCTGCAGCCGCTGATCGGGCTGCTCAACAAGGGCGACAACGGCGGCATCGGCCTGCTGCCGAACCYGCCGGGAGGGACCCGATGAACCACCAGCTGCGCCGGCTCGCGGTGCCGGGGCTGCTCGCTGCGGCCCTCGTCGCCACCGGGTGCGAGATCCAGCCCAACGACAACACCCTGCCCGGCCAGGCCGGTGTGGGTGACGACGGCTACAGCGTCACCGTGCACTTCGACCAGATCGAGAACCTCGTCCCGAACTCCACCGTCCAGAAGGACAACGTGGTGATCGGCACGGTCGCGAAGATCGATGTCGAGGACTGGGAGGCCGTCGTCGAGCTGCGCCTCCTGGACGACGTGGCACTGCCGAAGGACTCGGTGTTCTCGATCGGCCAGAAGACGCTGCTCGGGGCCCAGTACGTCGAGGTCACGACGACCGACGACACCGTCGAGGGCGACGGGAGCACGGGGGAGGGAGCCGTGCTGCCGGCGTCCGCGACGGCCGGGACCGATGGCCTGCTGGCCGACGGCGACGTGGTCGGTGTCGAGCAGACCGGCACCTACCCGGCCACCGAGCAGGTCCTGGGCGCGGTCGCCCTGTTGCTCAACAACGGCGGCCTCTCCCAGATCAGCACCATCACCGGCGAGCTGTCGACGGCCCTGCGGGACCGGGTGCCGGACACCCGGAGCCTGGTCCGTCGTACCAACCGCCTGCTCGCGGTGCTCGACGCCAACAGGGGCGAGATCGTGGCGGCGCTGGAGTCGCTGAACGACCTCGCCGCTGGCCTGCGCAAGGACGAGAAGGGCATCGCGAAGGCGATCGACCAGATCACCCCGGGGCTCGAGGCGCTGGAGGAGGAGCGAGCCGCCCTGGTCAGGGCGGTCACGGAGACCGGCCGGACCGGCAACCGGGCCGTGAAGGTGGTGCGCGCCAGCCAGAGCGCGCTCCTCGCCAACCTGGACTCGCTCGGCCCGATCCTGACGAACCTCGGCAAGGCCAGCAACAAGCTGCCCGAGGCCCTGAAGATCGGCGCCACGATCCCGTTCCCGGCGATGACCACGACCGAGGCCGTGAGGGGTGACTTCGCCAACCTCTTCGCCACCATCGACCTGCGCACCGACGGCCTCGTCGACGCGTGGCTCGGCGGCCTGACGCCCTCGATGCAGGCCGGCGACCCCGTGCAGGGGCCGCTCACGACGCCCGGGACCGCACCGAAGGGCAAGGAGGGGACCAAGCCCGAGGGGAAGCCGGCGGACGAGACGGCGGACGAGGGCGACGCACGGGCCCCGAGCCTCCTCGAGGACCTGCTGTCGCCCAAGTCCGGCAAGTCCGGCAAGTCCGGGCAGTCGGGGAAGAACGACGAGCAGGAGCAGGCCAGGGGTTGCCTGCTCCGGATCCTGGGGCTGTGCTGATGCTGCTGACTCCTCTCATCAAGCGCCAGCTGCGCATCTTCGCGGTGCTCGCGGTGGTCGCCCTGGGGATGGCGTTCTTCAACTACGCCCGGGTGCCGGCCATGCTCGGCATCGGCGTGTACGACGTGAGCGTCGAGTTCGCCGACGCGAGCGGGCTCTACCCGAAGGCGTCGGTGACCTACCGCGGGGTCAAGGTCGGCATCGTCTCCGACCTCGAGGTCAGCGACGCAGGTGCCGTCGCCACGCTGCGCATCGACAACGGGACCGACATCCCCGCGGACGTGCGCGCCGAGCTGCACAGCACCTCCGCCATCGGGGAGCAGTACGTCGACCTCGTCCACGAGGGTGACGTGACGGGCGACCTCCTCGCCCAGGGCGCGAGCATCCCGCGCGAGCGCGCCACCGACCTTCCCCAGATCGCACCCGTGCTCGACTCGCTCAACCGGCTCCTCGAGTCGGTCCCCAGGGAGGAGACGCGGGCGGTGCTGGCGCAGGTCGACGACGGCCTGGGCGGCACCGGCCCGGAGCTCAACGAGCTGGTCCAGTCGTCCGCGACCCTCCTCGCCGAGGCGCAGACCAACGTCCGCGCCACGCGGGAGCTGATCTCGGCGCTGCAACCCGTCCTGGAGACGCAGCGCGACCTGGGGCCGTCGACGCGCTCGTGGGCGGACTCGCTCGACGACGTGACCGCCGAGCTGGCCCGGGACGACAGTGCCGACCTGCGTGCGCTGCTGGCCGACGGCCCCGGCGGGCTGGACGCGGCCACCGGCGCGATCTCCGACCAGCAGGAGGTGCTGCCGATGCTGCTGGCCAACCTGACCACGAACGCCGAGGTGCTCAACACCTACCTGCCCGAGCTGCGGCAGACGCTGGTGGTCTACCCGGCGACGGTCGCCAGGGTGCAGAGCGCGGTCAACCCGCGCGCCGAGTTCGGCGACGTCCAGCTCGACCTGCGCGGGACGCTCAACGACCCGCCGACCTGCATCACGGGCTACGTGCGTCCGGACCAGCGTCGCAGCCCCTCGCGGCTGACCACCCGCGACGTGGACCACCTCGCCCACTGCAAGATCGCGCCCGACAACCCCGCAGCCGTCCGGGGCGCCCGCAACCTGCCGTGTCCCGAGGGTGACCTCCGCGGACCGCTCCCGGCCTCGTGCGGGCTGGAGTTCGGCACCGGGGTCTGGCCCGAGACCAGCGGGAAGGTCGCCTACGACCTCGCGGTCGGCAAGGGCGGCGACGACTCGTCCGGCTCGATCACCGTCGACGACGAGACCACCTCGGCGGACGACCTGTGGACCCTCCTGGTCCTGGGCCCCCTGACCGTGGGAGGACGTCGATGAGCGCCGTGCGCGGCTGGATCACCGGTGCCAGCCGACGCAGCCTGGTCCTGCTGGCGGCGACGCTGGTGCTGCTGGGGCTGTCCGTCGAGCGGGGCCTGGCGTGGTCCGACGAGCGCCAGCGCGCGTCCGACGCGGAGGAGGTCGTCGCGGCGGCGAGCGCCGAGGTCGCCGGGCTGGTCGACATCAGCTCCTCGACCTCCGAGGCCGACCTGGACGCACTGCTCGACGGCGCCACGGCCGGGTTCCGGACCGAGCTCGAGGCGCAGGCCGAGCAGCTCAGGAAGGCCCTCGTGGACAACAAGGTGACCGCCACCGGTGAGGTCGTCTCCGCCGGTGTGGTGGAGCTGGGCGAGGACCGGGCGACGGTGATCGTCGCCGCCGCCGGGTCGGTGAGGAACAAGTCGACGAAGAAGGCCGAACCGCGCAACTACCGCCTGCGGGTCGAGCTCAGCGAGGTGGACGAGAAGTGGCTGGTCTCGGGACTGGAGTTCGTGTCGTGAGCGCACTGGACGCAGACACCGGGAAGGACACCGGGAAGGACACCGGGAACGACGCCGGGCAGGACGTGGAGCAGGACGCCGGCGACGGCGCACGTCGTACGGCCGCAGTGCGCCGCCTCGCTCCCGTCGTCGCCCTGGTCCTCGCCGCTGCCCTGGCGGGCACCGCGGCGTTCGGCGCCCACCGCGCCGCCGGCCTGACCACGGCCAGGGCGGACGCACTGGCCGCGGCGACTGCCCGCGTGCCCGACCTGCTCAGCTACCGGGCCGCGTCGCTCGAGGAGGACCTCGACCGCGCGCTGGCCCAGACCACGGGAGACTTCACCGCCGACTACCAGCGCATCCTGGAGGACGCCGTCGAGCCGACGGCGAGGAAGCGGAAGATCAGCACGGCGGCCGTCGTCAGTGCGGCCGGCGTCGTCTCGGCGGACCGCGACCGGGTCGTCGTCCTCGTCTTCCTGACCCAGACCACCACCGCCGGGAAGTCCGTGCCCGCCGTCACCGGCAGTCGGGTCGAGGTCACCATGGTCGAGGTCGACGGCGAGTGGCTCATCGCCGGCCTCGACCCGGTCTGACGGACCCGTCCGAGGCGCCCAGGTGCCCTCCCCGACCGGGTTGTCCGGCTGCCCAAACCGGTTGATCGGCATTGGCGCGCGGAACGAGAACCGGCTGCGCCGGGCGCGGTGGGATGAGGTTGCGGACGTGACGAGGGTCATGCCGGTCAGGAGGTAGTGGGATGAAGGGCAACCAGGCCAACGACTACGACGTCGTCGTCGTCGGTTCCGGGTTCGGCGGATCGGTCACCGCGCTGCGGCTGACGGAGAAGGGGTACCGCGTCTGCGTGCTGGAGGCGGGCCGCCGCTTCGAGGACGACGAGTTCGCCAGGACGTCGTGGGACGTGCGGCGCTTCCTCTTCGCACCGCGCCTGGGCTGCTTCGGCATCCAGCGGATCCGCCTGCTGCGCGACGTCGTCGTGCTGGCCGGCGCCGGTGTCGGCGGTGGTTCCCTCAACTACGCCAACACCCTGTACGAGCCGAAGTCGCCGGCCTTCTACGAGGACGCGCAGTGGGCGCACATCACCGACTGGAAGTCGGAGCTCGCGCCCTACTACGACCAGGCCAAGCGGATGCTCGGCGTCGTCGAGAACCCCACGGTCACCCCGTCGGACGACATCATGAAGCAGGTCGCCGAGGACATGGGCGTCGGCCACACCTACCGGCCCACGCCGATCGGGGTCTGCTTCGGTGCGGACGGCACCAAGCAGCCCGGCCAGGCGGTGCCGGACCCGTACTTCGGCGGCGCCGGTCCGGAGCGCCGCGGCTGCCTGGAGTGCGGCGAGTGCATGACGGGCTGTCGCCACAACGCGAAGAACACGCTGCTCAAGAACTACCTCTACCTGGCTGAGCGGGCCGGGGCGGAGGTGCGCGAGCGCACCACGGTCCGCGCGGTCCGCCAGCGCCCGGACGGCGGCTACGACGTGGTGACGCACCGGACGGGACGATCCGCGAGTCGTACGACGACGATCACCGCGGGCCAGGTCGTGCTCGCCGCCGGGACGTGGGGGACGCAGGAGCTCCTGCACGGCATGCGGCGCTCCGGAGACCTGCCGAACCTCTCGGACCGGCTGGGCTACCTGACCCGGACCAACTCCGAGGCGCTGTGCGCGTCCAGCACGAAGATGCGCAACAAGGACAAGTACGACTTCCACCACGGAGTCGCGATCACGTCGTCGATCCACCCCGACGACGTCACCCACGTCGAGCCGGTCCGCTACGGCAAGGGGTCGGGCCTCATGGGCCTGCTGCTGACGCTGATGACCGACGGTGGTGGTCGCGTGCCGCGCTGGGTCAGGTGGATCGGCCAGGCGGTGCGCCACCCCGGCCTGCTGGCCTCCACCGTGCTGGGACTGGGCAGCTGGCCGGAGCGGACCATCATCGCCCTGGTCATGCAGACCAGCGACAACTCGATCACCGTGTTCCCGAAGAAGGGGCGCAAGGGCAAGCGTGCCCGGCTCACCTCCCGGCAGGGGCACGGCGCGCCGAACCCGACGTGGCTGCCGGTGGCCAACGACGTCGTGCGCCGGATCAGCGCCAGGATCGACGGTGGCTCCTACTCGACCACGGGCGAGATCTTCAACATCCCCATGACCGCGCACTTCCTCGGCGGCTGCCCCATCGGCGACTCCGCTCGGACGGGCGTCATCGACCCGTACCACCGGGTCTACGGGCACCCCGGGCTGCACGTCGTCGACGGGGCCGCGATCTCGGCGAACCTGGGGGTCAACCCGAGCCTCACGATCACCGCCCAGGCCGAGCGCGCCATGTCGCTGTGGCCCAACAAGGGAGAGGCAGACCAGCGGCCGGCCCTCGGCTCGTCGTACGAGCGCCTCGCCCCGGTGGCCCCGGCCCGCCCGGTGGTGCCGCCGACCGCACCGGCCGCGCTGCGGCTCCCGCTCTTCGTGGTGGGCGGCAAGGACGCGAAGGCGTAGCCCGACCCGCCCTCGAGCAGGGGCATCGTCCGGCGGCAGGGGGGACGCCGGACGGTGCCCCTTTCGGCGTGCCCGCAGCTGCTGGCTGCGGCGGCAAGCGGCTGCAGCGGTTGCAGCAGCGTGCAACGACGAGGACGCCGCAGGGCCCCACCGACGTGGGGTCCTGCGGCGTCCTGCTGTCGTCGGCTCAGCCGCGGCGGTGCCGGCTAGTCCTTCGCACCCCGGTTGAGGACGGCCAGGAGCCGCGCCAGCACGCGGGTGCGGCTCGCCCGGTAGGGGTAGGTGTGCAGGTCGCGGCGCAGGTGCCAGCGGGAGACGAGCACCGACTGCTGACGGCAGTACTTGGTGATGCCCTCCTTGCCGTGGCGGCGCCCGATCCCGGACGCCGGCTTGGCGCCACCCATCGGCAGCTCCAGCGCGGTGTAGTTCACCAGGGCGTCGTTGACCGTGACCGCCCCGACCTCGAGCCGACGTGCGACGGCCTCGGCACGCTCGAGGTCACGGCCGAACACCGACCCGCACAGCCCGTACTCGCTGTCGTTGGCCAGCCGCACAGCCTCCTCGGCGTCGGCGACCTTCATGACGGGCAGGGTCGGGCCGAAGGTCTCCTCGCGCATGATGGTCATGTCGTGGTCCACGTCCACCAGGACGGTGGGCGGGAACCAGAGGCCCTCACGGTCGGGCCGCTGCCCGCCGGTCAGCGCCCGCGCGCCGGCAGCGACGGCGTCACGGACGTGGCGCTCGACGATGTCCACCTGCGCGGGCGAGGTGAGCGAGCCGACGTCCACGCTCCCCGGGCCGCCCGGGACACCCTGGCGCAGCGCCGTGACCTTCTTCGTGACCAGGTCGACGAACTCGTCGTACACGGGTGCCTCGACGTAGCAGCGCTCGATGGAGATGCAGGTCTGCCCGCAGTTGAACATCGAGTAGTACGCCGCGTGCGTGGCCGCCCGCTCGAGGTCGGCGTCGGCCAGCACGATCATCGGGTCCTTGCCCCCGAGCTCCAGCGACACCGGGACGAGCCGCTGCGCCGCCTGGGCCGCGACCTTGCGCCCGGTCGCGGTGGAGCCGGTGAACATCACCATGTCGACCTCGTCGACGAGCGCCGACCCGGTCGCGCCGGTGCCGGTCACGACGTTGAACACGCCGTCCGGCAGCCCGCTCGCAGCCAGGCCCTCGGCCAGCAGCAGCGAGGTCAGGGGCGTCAGCTCGGACGGCTTGAGCAGCACGGCGTTGCCGGCGGCCAGCGCCGGGATGCAGTCACCGAAGGAGTTGGTCAGCGGGTAGTTCCACGGGCCGATGACGCCGACGAGGCCCATCGGGCGGTAGCGCTGGACCAGCTTCTTCCCGGCGACCAGCGGCTGCGCGGAGCGCACCCGGGTCTCGGCGAGGTACGACGGGGCCTGCTTCGCCCAGAAGCCGAACGCTGCCGCCCCGTAGTTGATCTCGGCGAGCAGCGCGTCCTCGTAGGCCTTGCCCGTCTCGGAGCAGATCGTGCGCGCGACCTCGTCGGCGTGGTCGACGACCCAGCGCTGCATCCGACGCAGCACGGCGGCCCGGCCCTCGAAGCCGAGCTGCTCCCAGCCCGGCTGTGCCGCCCTGGCCCGCGCGGCGACCTCGGCCACCTCGGCCGCGGTCAGGTTCGGCACGTGGGTGAGGACCTCGCCCGTGGCGGGGTTGTCGACCCGGATCTGCACCGGCTGGGCCGCTGTGGTGCGCTTGCTGGCCTTCGTCGCGGTCGTCACGCCGGGACCACCTGGATGTCGCGCTTCAGGATCTTGCCCGTGGGCCCCTTCGGCAGCTCGTCGCGGACGAACACCTTGCGGGGGTACTTGTAGGCAGCGACCCGGTCCTGGACGAAGCGCTGGACCTCGCCGGGGTCGGCCTCCGCACCCGGGCGGAAGGCGATCACCGCGACGACCTCCTCACCGAGCTCGGCGTCCGGGATGCCGACGACCGCCGCCTCGGCGATCGCCGGGTGCTCGTAGAGGACCTCCTCGACCTCGCGCGGGTAGACGTTGTAGCCGCCGCGGATGATCATGTCCTTCGAGCGGTCGACGATGAAGAAGTAGCCGTCCTCGTCGACCCGGGCGAGGTCGCCGGTGCGGAACCACCCGTCGGCGTCGATCGCCTCGGCGGTCGCGTCGGGGCGGTTCCAGTAGCCGCGCATCACGTTGGCGCCGCGGATCGCGATCTCGCCGACGCCGTCGTCGCGGACGTCGACGAGCTTCATCTCGACCCCGGCGATCGGGGTGCCGATCGACCCGGCCTTGCGCTCGCGGTCGGGGTGGTTGAACGACGCCACGGGCGAGGTCTCGGACAGGCCGTAGCCCTCGAGGACCATGCAGCCGAACGCCTCCTCGAAGCCGCGCATGACCTCGACCGGCATGGCCGCGCCGCCCGAGACGCACAGGCGCAGGGAGCCGTGCGTGGGGCGCCCGGGCGTGTGCAGCATGGCGGAGAACATGGTCGGCACGCCCTCGAAGATCGTGACGTCGTCGCGGTCCAGCATCTCCACGGCCTTGGCGGGGTCGAAGCGCGGGATCACGCTCAGGCACGCGCCGGAGGCGATGGCGGCGTTGAGGCCGGCGGTCTGGCCGAAGGAGTGGAACAAGGGGAGCGCGCCCAGGATCACGTCCTCCGGGGTCAGCTCGAGCATCGCGACGACCGTCTCGACGTTGCTGCGGAGGTTGGCGTGGGTGAGCTCGGCACCCTTGGGCTTGCCGGTGGTGCCGGAGGTGTAGAGGATCACGGCCGTGTCGCTGTCGTCGCGGTCGACGACCTCGGGGGCCGGCGTGGCGGCGGCCAGCAGCTTCTCGAGCTCGCCGGGCACGACGGACAGGCACTCGGCACCGGCCTCGGCGGCGCCCGCCTGGGCGGCCGGCAGGAAGTCGTGCCACGCGACGACGAGCTTCGCGCCCGAGTCGCTGAGGTAGAAGCCGGTCTCGCGCTCCTTGAGCAGCACGTTCATCGGCACCACGACGCCGCCGGCGCGGAGCACGGCGTAGTAGACGACGGGGAAGTACGGCACGTTGGGCAGCATCACGCCGACGCGGTCGCCCGGGCGGACCCCCGCGGCGACCAGGTGGCCGGCCATGCGGGCGCTCGCGGCGTCCAGCGCGCTGTAGGACAGCACGGCGTCGTCCATGCGGATGGCGGCGCGCTCGGGGTGGGCCGCGGCGGTCGTGGTGAGCAGTGCGCCCAGGTTCGTCATCGAAGCTCCTTCTCGGGATGGTGACGACGAGTGTCGGCAACGCCACACCGGGGCGATACGTGCGCAGGGCCAAATCTGCAGCGGGGCGTTGGTCGCCCGCCCAATGCCCACCCGGGCGGCGGCGTCGGGGAGGCCGACGACAGCGCGGGCGCTCCCGGCTCGGTGGCCCGTCCAAGCGCTCCGCCCAGCGTTGTACTTCTGCACAGGCCACGCCCCGGCGGCGCGCCCTACGGTGGCGCCATGGACACGTCAACCGGACTCCGTGAAGACACCGCCCGGCCGCAGCTGCGCCAGCCGGTCACCGGGCTGCCGGATCCCGGCGAGCGCGTGCCGCGGATGGCCTGGCCCACGCTGGCCCTGTACGTCGGCACGCTGGCGCTCTTCGGGATCGAGCTGGCCGGCGCCCTGGCCTGGGGCTGGTCGCCGTGGGTGACGGTGCCCATGGGGGCCGCGGTCACGTTCCTGATGTTCAGCGTGCTGCACGAGGCGACCCACCACGCCATCAGCACCAACACCCGCGTCAACGACGCGCTGGGTCACCTGTCCGTGCCGCTGGTGGTGCCGTGGGCGACCTTCCCGCTGGTGAAGTTCATCCACATCGAGCACCACCGCAACACCAACGAGCCGAAGTCGATCGACCCGGACAAGTGGTGCGACGAGGGTCCGGCCTGGCAGTACCCGTTCCGGTGGGCGACCATCGACATCTGGTACATCGTCTACTACCTGCGCCGGATCAACGACCGGCCGCGGCGCGAGGTGGTCTCGGTCCTGCTGGTGTTCACGGTCGTCGCCGGTGCCTTCGCCGCTGTCGCCGCCGCGGGCTACGGCCACGAGCTGCTGTGGGCGTGGTTCATCCCGCAGCGGATCGGGATCATGATCCTCGCATGGTGGTTCGACTACCTGCCGCACCACGGCCTGACCCGGACGCAGCGCGAGGACAAGTACCAGGCAACCCGCGTCCGTGTCGGCGGCGAGGCGCTGCTCACGCCGCTGTTCGTCTACCAGAACTACCACCTGGTGCACCACCTGCACCCGAGCATCCCGTTCTACCGCTACGTCCGCGCCTGGCGGCGCAACGAGCAGGCCTACCTCGACCGCAACGCGGCGATCTCGACCTGGTTCGGCCGGTCGCTGACGGCCAGCGAGTACCGGACGTGGCGCCGCCTCACCGATGAGCTCGCCCCGAGCGCCGGCGACGGCACCACCCGCCGGCCGGTCTTCCACCCGCTGCGGGTCTCCGCGGTGGAGCGACTGACCGACGACAGCACGGTGGTCACCTTCGACGTCCCGGCCGACCTGGCGGCGGAGTACCGCTACACACAGGGCCAGCACATCACCCTGCGGGCCGTGGTCGGCGGCGTCGAGGTGCGGCGCAGCTACTCGCTCGTCGAGCCGGTCGAGGCCAACACCCTGCGCGTCGCCGTCAAGCAGATCGAGGGCGGCGTGTTCTCGACCTACGTCAACCAGGATCTCGCCGTCGACGAGCTCCTCGACGTGATGACGCCGACCGGATCCTTCAACGTGCCGCTCGACGCCGGGCAGGCGCGCCACCACGTCGCGGTGGTCGCCGGCTCGGGCATCACGCCGATGATGTCGACGATCCCCACCACGCTCGACTGCGAGCCGCGGAGCCGGTTCACCCTCGTCTACGGCAACCGCACCGCCGACTCGACCATGTTCGACGCCGAGATCCGCGCATGGGAGGAGCGGTACGGCGAGCGCCTCGTCGTCCACCGCGTCCTGTCCCGCGAGCCCGGGGCCGCGCTGGCGGGCCGCATCTCGCCGGCGCTGGTCACGAGCCTCGTGCCCGACGCGGCCGACGTCGACGCCTGGTTCCTCTGCGGACCGCAGGAGATGGTCGACGACGTGCGGGGTGCCCTCGCACCCACCGCCCGGGGGCAGGTCCTCTCGGAGGTCTTCCACCTCGCCGAGGCCGAGTCGGCCGTCGACGTGGAGATCACCAGCCAGGTCATCGTGTCCGTGGGTGGGGTCGAATCGACCTTCGAGCTCGCGTCGACCGGCGAGTCGATCCTCGACGCCGCGCTGCAGGCCGGCATCGACCCGCCGTACTCCTGCGCAGGCGGCGCCTGCGGCACCTGCCGCGCCAAGGTCCTCCTCGGCAAGGCCGTCATGGACCAGAACCACGCCCTCGACGACGCCGAGGTGGCGGACGGCTACGTGCTGACCTGCCAGGCGCACCCGGTCAGCGAGGAGGTCCGCGTGGACTACGACGCCTGACGGCGTCGCGGAGGGGAGCGCGGACCGGGGTGGCTGGGTGCGAGGGAGCACCTGGCCGCCCGTCCGCTCGTCGAGACCCTCCTCGCAGACCCCCTCCGCCGGCGCGCCCCGGTCGCGCGCCCCACGCAGGATGCCAGCCCACGCGGCGTCCGCCCGCACCGACGCGTCGGCGGAGGGCCACCGGCAGGCGCCGACGTGTGGTGTGTCCCAAGCGTGCTGGCTGACGCTCGGCGCTGCCGCTGTCGCGCTGCTGATCGGCCTGGCCGCGACCTCCTGACTCGCCCGGTTACCGCTACGCCCAGGCGGAGGTGGGCTGGAGCACGGCCTCGGCGAGCGCCCGGGTCCGCAGCTGCGTGACCTGCTGGTACTCCGGGTCGGCGACCATCTGGCAGAACGCCGCCCGCGACGGGTAGCGGACCAGCAGCACGGCGTCCCACGCCTGGCCGTCCTCGGCCACGAGCGCGGTCGAGCCACTGCCGGCGTAGACGACCTTGCCGCCGTACCGCGGGAGGAAGGTCGTGGTGACGGCCTCGGCGTACTGGTCGTAGAGCTCGCGCCCGCCCTCGGCGAACCGCAGCAGGTTGAGCATCACCACCGGTCCGTCCGGGTCCTCCTCGAGGAAGCGCTTCACGTCCTTGCCGCTGGGATCGATCGCCATGGCCGGGAGTCTCGCACGGAGCATCGGTCGCCGGCGGGACCCGGCCCACCCGGCCCACCTGCCGCCGCGCCGTGCCCACGAGAGGTCAGGCGACGAGGTCGTCCCAGCCCGCCGCGAGGTAGTCGACGAAGGCGGGGCCGACGTGCTCCGCGGCCAGGACCTCGGCGGGCACGGGACGCGCGCGCACCTCGAACCCGGGGTCCGCGATGGCCCGGGCGGCGAAGTCGTGGTGCAGGATCGCGCCGATGCCGACCGAGACGACGTCGGCGCCCTTGTCCAGGCACCACCGGGCGTCGGCGGCCGAGGTGACCTTGCCGGCGACGCTCAGCAGCGCCCCGTGCCGGGGCAGGTCGGTGAAGTGGTCGATCAGCAGGCCGTCGTACGACGTGTCGCGGGGGCGCATCCGCACGTCCCACAGCGAGATGTCGAGGTAGTCCAGCACGCCGGTCGCGAGCAGGGTACGCGCGGTCTCGCGGCCCTCCGCGACCGTGATGCCGTAGCCCTCCGGGCTGAGCCGGAGGCCGAGCTGGAAATCGGGTCCGGTGGCGGCACGGATCCCGGTGACCACCTCGAGCAGGGCCCGCATCCGGTGCTCCAGCGGGCCACCGTAGCCGTCGGCGCGGTGGTTGGAGCGGCCGTCGAGGAACTGGCCCAGCAGGTAGCCGTGGGCGCCGTGGACCTGCACGCCGTCGAACCCGGCCTGCTCCGCCCGCACGGCGGCGTCGACGAAGTCGGTGACGACCCGGTCCACGCCCTCGGTGGTCAGGGCGACGGCGTCCTTGCGCGGCTCGTCCCAGGGCGCCACGTTGGCCGTCCCGTTGAGGCCGGCGTCGGCGCGCATCCCGGCGTGGTGCAGCTGCACCGCCGAGCGGGTGCCGGTGGCCCGCAGCCCCGCGGCGAGTCGGGTGAGGCCGGGGAGGTGGTCGTCGCTCGCGATGCCGAGCTGGCCACGCCACGCCCGGCCCTCGGGGGAGACGTACGCAGCGCAGGTCACGGTCAGCCCGAAGCCCCCGCGTCCCCGGGCCACCAGCCAGTCGAGCTCGTCGTCGGACAGGGTGCCGTCGTCGTTGCTCTGGGTGTTGGTCAGCGGCGCGAGCGCCAACCGGTTGCGCCAGGCGGGGCCGTGGGCGGGACGAAGGCTGTCGGAGAGTGCGGACACCCCGGAATGGTCTCAGTGCGAGCCAACCTCGTGAGCAGCGGTGCGCCCTCAGGCCAGGAAGTCCAGCAGCAGCCGGTGGAACTCCCCGGGGTGCTCGACGGCGGGCACGTGGCCGCACCGCCCGAAGACGTGGAGGCGCACGTCGGGGACGTGGTCGAGGAGGGGGAGTGCCGACTCGCCGAGCGGGGTGACGCGGTCCCGGGCGCCGTGGACCAGGAGGACCGGCGCGCGGATGGCCGCGAGGGTGGTCGGGGAGAGGGCGAGGTCGTCGACCCAGCGCTTCCGCGGCGGCGGGAAGAGCGCGGCGAAGGCGTCCTTGCCGGCCTCCATGGCCTCGGCCCGGGCGGCGACGGCGGCGTCGGTGACGAGGGCGGGGTCGTGGAGGAGCCGACCCAGCATGTCCCGGGCGCCGTGCGGTCCCGGGGGAGCGCCCCACAAGGCGTCGAGGTCGGGGGAGAGGGGAGCGCCGGGCGCCCCCATCGTGGAGACGGCGACGGCGCGGGTGACCCTCTCGGGGAGCGCGGCGGCGAGGGCGAGGGCGACCGCGCCGCCCATCGAGTGGCCCACGACCGAGTACGACGACGCGCCGAGCTCGTCCATCAGCGCGGCGGCGCGCTCGGTCCACACCTGCAGGCCGCCGCGGGACCCGTGCGGGAGCGGCGAGTGGCCGAAGCCGGCCTGGTCGGGCGCGATGCAGCGGACCCGGCCCGCGAGCGCCGTGGCCGTCGCCGACCAGGCTCCGGCCCCGGTGGTGCCGGGGCCGGAGCCGTGCAGGAGGAGCACGAACGGACCGTCGCCTACGTCGAGGAGCGAGACCGGAAGGCCCCCGACGACGACCGTGCGCCCCCCTGCCGTGAGCGCAGGAGTCCCGGCGCTCACGCGGTCGCGGAGCTGACGGACTTGTCGAAGACCTCCATCAGCACCCGGCCGAACTGCGGCATGTCGGGCCACCCGCGGCACGAGACCAGGTTGCCGTCGACCACGTCGGGTGCGTCGACGACGGTGGCGCCGGCGTTCTCCATGTCACCGGTGATCGGCGGGAAGCAGGCGGTCTGGCGGCCCTTCAGCAAGCCGTAGACGGCCGGCACCTGGGCGCCGTGGCAGATCAGCGCGATCGGCAGGTCGCGGGCGAAGAAGTGCTCGGTGATCCGGCGTACGTCGGCGTCGTCGCGGATCCACTCCGGGGCGCGACCGCCCGGGATGATCAGCGCGTCGTACGCCTCGACGTCGACCTCGGACCACAAGACGTCGACGGGCAGCTTGCGGCCGTCCTTCTCGACGTAGGCGTCGCACTCGGGGTCGAACTCGTGGATGACGAGCTGGATGGGCCGCATCGAGCGGTTGGCGACGTCGACCTGCCAGCCGCCCTCCTGGACGCGGTAGTAGGGGTACATGGTGTCGAGCTCTTCGGCGGCGTCGCCGGCCAGGAGCAGCGCTCTGGGCACGTCTCTCTCCTCGGGAGGTGGGCTGGTATCAAATCCGATCCGATCGAACCCGGATTGGGCTAAGAATCCCGCTCCACCTACGCGGCGTCAACCCCCAGATCCGGGTTGTGTGCGGGCGCCGCCCCGGTGTCTCAGGTCTCGTCGGCCGATGCCGCGGACGCCTCGGCGCGGTCGAGGAGGACCTGGAAGCGGTCGCGGGAGAGCAGGATGTGCTGCCGCATCGAGTACGCCGCCGCGTCGGGGTCGCGCGCGGCGATCGCCTTGAGGATCTCCTCGTGCTCGCCCATCGCCAGGAAGGTGACCTGGGTGTCGTAGACGAGCCGGAACAGGTGGACGTGGGCGTGCAGGCGGGCGAGCGCTTCCCGGACCAGCTCGTTGCCGGCCGCCTGGGCCACCAGGTCGTGGAGCGCGGCGTCGCGCAGGCCGAAGTCTCCGTAGGCCACCTGGCCGCCGCCCTCGACCAGCTCGGCCATCTCGTCGATCATCCTCCGCAGCTCGTTGACCTGCGCTTTCGTGGCTCGTTCGGCCGCGCGGCGGGCCGCTGCGGGCTCGAGCAGGAGGCGTACCTCGACCATGTCCTCGAACCGGTCGCGGGTGATCTGCGGGGGGATGCGGTAGCCCGCGTTGGGCACGCGGACGACCAGGCCGTCCGCCTCCATGCGGTTCAGTGCGTCGCGGATCGGGGTCTGCGAGACGCCCAGCTCGCGGGCCAGCGTGTCGATGGTGAGGCGGGCGCCCGGGACGATCCGCAGCGACATCAGCTCGCGCATCAAGGTCGCGTGCACCTCGTCCGCCATCCGGCCGCGGGTCTTCCCGTGGCGGGGCGAGCTGCTGCCGAGCCGGGTCGGCTCGGGGTCGTTCGCCTCGGTCGCGGAGTCGGGATCGGTCCGGACCAGTCGGTCGCCAGCCATGCGCGTTCCTTCCATGGAATCTTCCCCCGAGTCTGTTGACACGGCCTTCCAGTTCATGCATTGTTCACGAAATCGGATCGTATAGGAAATCGCCTGCTTCCAGAAGTAGCCGTTCCTCCGAACCGGTTCCCACGACCGATGGTCCCACCATCCCGAACCACGCAAGGGAGTCCCCCGTGAGCATGCTCGGCGTTCTGCGCGGTCCGCGTCAGGTCCTCTTCGGAGCAGGGCAGCGGCGCGCGCTCGGGACGATGACTGCGGGCCTGGGCCGACGTGCCCTGGTGTGCACCGACGCCCGGTTCGGCGCGACCCCCGAGTTCGCCGAGCTGGTCCAGGTCCTCGAGGAGGCCGGGGTCGGCGTGACGACGTACACCGAGGTGCTGCCCGACGTCCCGGTCCACCAGGTCGCCCAGTGTGCCGAGCTGGCCGCCGGCATCGGGCCCGATGTCATCGTCGGGATGGGGGGCGGCAGCTGCCTGGACCTCGCCAAGGCCGTCGCCGTCGTCCTGACCCACGGCGGTGACCCTGCCGACTACTACGGCGAGCTCCGCGTCCCCGGCCCCGTTGTGCCGGTCGTCGCACTCCCGACCACCGCCGGCACCGGGTCGGAGGTCACGCCGGTCGCGGTCCTGACGGATCCCGAGCGGGTCAGCAAGGTGGGCATCTCGAGCCCGCACCTGATCCCGCACACCGCGATCTGCGACCCGGAGCTCACCGTCGGCTGCCCGCCCGGCCTCACGGCGGCGGCCGGCGCCGACGCGCTCTGCCACGCGATCGAGGCCTTCACCGCCGTGCGACGTCCGGTGGTCGCGGAGGTCGGCACCGAGCGGGTCTTCGTGGGCAAGAACGAGCTGACCGACGTCTTCGCGCTGCTCGGCGTCCGCGTCATCACGGCCCACCTGCAGCGAGCGTGGTCCACGCCGGACGACCTCGTCGCCCGCGAGGCGATGATGCTCGGCGCGACGGCCGGCGGCTTCGCGCTCGGCAGCGCCGGCACCGCGGTGGCGCACGCCATCCAGTACCCCGTCGGGGCCCTGACCCACACCGCGCACGGCCTCGGGGTGGGCGCACTGCTGCCCTATGCGATGGAGTTCAACCGTCCGGCCCGGATCCCCGAGCTCGCCGCGATCGCCCTGGCGATGGGCGCCTCGCCCGACGCCTCCGCCGAGGACCTCGCCACCGAGGCGATCGACCGGGTCGCCGCGCTGCTGGACGCGGTCGGCATCCCTTCCTCCCTCGCCGACCTCGGGCTGCCGGCCGACCAGCTGCGCTGGACCGCCGAGCAGGCGATGGGGGCCCAGCGGCTGGTGGCCAACAACCCCCGGCCGCTCGACGTGGACACCGTCGAGCAGATCGTCCGGGCGGCGTACGCCGGCGACCGCGCCGCGCTCCGCGACTCCTCCGCGGCCGTGCACGACCTGGACGAGCCCGACCTCACCGCAGCAGGAGGTGCGCGATGACCGCGTTCGCACAGCCCGCCCAGCCTGCCGTCGTGCCGGGCCTGGCCCAGCCGACCGACCTCCTCATCGGCGGTGCCTGGCGCGGCTCGGCCACCGGGCGCCGCCTCGACGTGAGCGACCCGGCGACCGGGACAGTGCTCACCTCCGTCGCCGACGCCGACCCGCAGGACGGGGTCGCCGCGGTCGACGCCGCAGCCGCGGCCGCGGCCGGGTGGGCGGCGACGTCCCCGCGGCACCGGGCCGGCGTCCTGATGCGCGCCTTCGACCTCATGCAGGAGCGCAGCGAGGCGCTCGCCCGGCTGATCAGCCTCGAGAACGGCAAGGCGCTCGGCGACGCCCGCGCCGAGGTGTCGTACGCCGCCGAGTTCTTCCGGTGGTACGCCGAGGAGGGGGTGCGGCTGCGCGGCCAGCTCGGCACGGCACCCTCGGGCGCCAACCGGCTGCTCGTGTCCTACCAGCCGGTGGGCGTCAGCGTGCTCGTCACGCCCTGGAACTTCCCGGCGGCCATGGCGACCCGGAAGATCGCGCCGGCGGTGGCCGCGGGCTGCACGACCGTCCTCAAGCCGGCCGCGGAGACCCCGCTCACCGCACTGGCGGTCGCCGCGCTGCTCGAGGAGGCCGGCCTTCCCGCCGGCGTCGTCAACGTCGTCACCACCTCCTCGCCCGGCCCCGTCGTCGAGGCGATGCTGACGCACCAGCGCACCCGGATGGTGTCGTTCACCGGGTCCACCGAGGTCGGCCGGGTGCTGCTGGGGATCGCCGCCGGCCGCGTCCTCAAGACCGCGATGGAGCTCGGCGGCAACGCGCCGTTCGTCGTCCTCGACGACGCCGACCTCGACGCCGCGCTCGACGGCGCGATGGTGGCCAAGATGCGCAACGGCGGCCAGGCCTGCACGGCGGCCAACCGCTTCTACGTCCAGGGCGGGATCCACGACGCGTTCGTCGACGGTCTCGTCGAGCGGATGGGTGCGCTCACCGTCGGCCCCGGCACCGACGACGCCACCGACTGCGGACCTCTGGTCAACGCAGAGGCGGTGCGCAAGGTGGACGAGCTGGTGTCCGACGCCGTCAGCCGGGGCGCCCGCGTCCTGCTCGGCGGCAGCCCGGGCGAGGGCCCCGGCTGCTTCTACCCGCCCACCGTCCTGGTCGACGTACCCGCAGACGCCCGCCTGCTGCGCGAGGAGATCTTCGGGCCCGTGGCGCCGGTCGTCCGGTTCGACGACGTGGAGGCCGTGCTCGGCTCCGTCAACGACACCGAGTACGGCCTCGTCAGCTACCTGTACTCGGCCGACCTCGCCCGTGGCCTCCGCCTGGCGGAGCGCCTCGAGAGCGGGATGGTCGGCCTCAACCGAGGCCTCGTCTCGGACCCTGCCGCCCCCTTCGGCGGCACCAAGCAGAGCGGACTCGGCCGCGAGGGGAGCACCGAAGGGCTCCTCGAGTTCCTGGAGGCCCAGTACGTCGCGACGTCCTGGTGATCCACGAACGAGAACAGCACCACCCACAACCACCACCACCCGCAAGAACCTGAGGAACCACGAGCCGAACCACCCGCTCGCGAAGGAACGAGGAGACAACAATGCGATTCGCCAACCGATCCCGAGGGCCGGCCCGTCGCGCCCGGCTGGCGGGGGCCACCGCCGTCGCGATGCTGGTGAGCCTCGGGCTCGCCGCGTGCGGGGACGACTCCGAGCCCGCCAGCAAGGAGGCGCCGTCCGAGCTCGACGACCTGACCGACGACCCGGTCACCCTCAACTTCATCTGGTTCGAGTGGCCGCCGGCGCAGGCGCTCGAGGACTTCGCGAACGCGGAGTACACCAAGGAGCGCCCCAACGTGACCATCAAGGTCGACACGGTGCCCAACGCCAACTGGCACGACGCCATGTTCACCCAGTTCGCCGCGCGCCAGACCGACTTCGACATCGCGGTCCTGGACTCGCAGCACATCGGTGAGGCCGTGACGAACGACAACATCCTCGACATCACCGAGTTCGTCGAGGAGAACATCGACACCGATGCCTACGACCCCTACCTCCTGGCGGCGTACGGCCAGTACCCCCAGGCCGAGACCGGTCAGCGCGACGAGGACGCGAGCCTCTACGGCCTGCCGTTGCTCGGCGACACGTGGACGATGATCTACCGCAAGGACCTCATCGGCGAGGAGCCGCCGAAGACCTGGGACGAGATGATCGCCGCGGCCAAGACCTGCCAGGACGAGAACCCCGGTGTCAGCGGGCTCGCGTTCCACCAGTCCAACGGCTCCGACGCAGCAGCCGTCACCTACAACACGGTGAACGGCGTGTACGGCGGCAACCTCTGGGAGTCCAAGGACCGGAAGATCGAGGGCGTCATCAACGACGAGGCCGGGCACAAGGCCATGGACGTCCTCGTCAACCAGATGAAGCCGCTCACCGCGAAGGGCTCGGGCAACTGGTTCATCGACGAGGTCAACGCCGCCGTCGCCCAGGGCAAGGCGTGCATCGCCTTCCAGTGGATCGCCGCGAGCGGCGGTCTGCTCGACCCGGCCCAGTCGACGCTCGGCAAGACCCGCGAGGAGATCCTCGACAAGCTCGGCTTCGCGACCCTGCCGTCCCAGGACGCCGACGTCGTGCCGCTGGGCGGCATGGGGATGCACGTCTCGGCGTACACCTCCGAGGCCGAGCAGCTCGAGGCGCTGAACTTCATGCGCTGGTTCCAGCAGCCGGAGGTCCAGAAGAAGTGGGCTGCCGCGGGTGGCGTGCCCTCGCGCACCGACGCGCTGCAGTCGCCGGAGTTCCTCGACGCCGCACCGTTCAACGTGGTGTACGCCGAGTCGGTCCCGCGCCTGCGCGACATGTGGAACGTGCCCGAGTACGCCCGCCTGATCGACATCGAGAACACCAACGTGAACGCCGCGCTCAACGGCGCCAAGGACCCGCGTGAGGCTCTCGACGAGATCGCCCGGCAGCAGCAGTCCGTGCTGGAGTCCAGCGGCGGGCTGGACTGACGGCCGATGACCTCGACGCTCGAGACCCCGGAGCAGGAGGCGACCGTGTCGCCTCCTGCTCCAGGGCGGCTCTCCCGCCTCGGCGACCGATGGCTCGCGATCGGGTTCATCTCGCCGGCCATGCTGCTGCTGCTGGCGATGTCGGTCTTCCCGTTGCTGTGGGCGCTCTACCTGTCGTTCACCGACTACTCGGCAGCGCGGGACGTGCCGGCCAGCTTCGTGGGCTTCGACAACTACGCGGAGGTCCTGACCTCCTCGCAGGTGCGTCAGCGGGCGTTGACGACCTTGATCTACGTCGTGGGGGCGGTCGGCCTGCAGACCGTCCTGGGTTTCAGCATCGCCTACCTGATCTCGCGGCGGACCCGCGGCCGGGGCGCCCTCACCACGATGTTCCTGGTGCCGATGATGCTCTCACCGATCGTCGTCGGTCTGTTCTGGCGGTTCATGCTCGACACCCAGTTCGGCGTCGTCAACAGCCTCCTCGGGTCGCTGGGCCTCGGCCAGGTCGAGTGGCTGACCCAGCAGCGGACCGCGATGCTGTCCCTGGTCGTGGTCGACACCTGGCAGTGGACGCCGTTCATCATGCTCATCGCACTGGCCGGCCTGACCGCCGTCCCGAAGTACCTCTACGAGGCGGCGGCGATCGACCGGGCGTCGGAGTGGTTCCGCTTCCGCTACATCACGCTGCCGCTGGTCTGGCCGCTGCTGCTCATCGCCGTGATGTTCCGCGCGATCGAGGCCTTCCGCCAGTTCGACACCGTCTACATCCTGACCAACGGCGGTCCGGGGGTGTCGACCGAGACGCTGTCCTTCCACGTCTACAAGGTCGCGTTCCTCGGCTTCGACACCGGCACCGCATCGGCGTACGGGATCTTGATGGTCCTCGTCGTCATCGTCCTGGCGCAGTTCTACCTGCGCTACCTCAACAAGCTGAAGGAGGGGTGATGGCGCTCTCCGTCGACGAGGCCGTCCCCGGTCCGGCTTCCGAGCCGGGCCCGCGCGGTGATCGAGGGCGGGCTGCTGCTCCTGCTGGCGGTGGCCATGCTGTTCCCCGTCCTGTGGATGGTTGAGACCTCCATCAAGGACGGCCGCGACGTCTACGCCGTACCCGCGCAGTTCATCGGGTTCGACGCGACGCTGGACCACTACCGCGACGTCTTCGTGAAGCCCGGCGGTGGCCGCTCCGACCTCTCGGTCGCGTTCCTCAACTCCGTCATCGTCGCGGGTGCCTCGACGGCGCTGGCGACGCTGCTCGGGGTGCCGGCCGCCTGGGCCTACTCGCGCTTCACGCTGAAGGCGAAGAAGGACCAGCTGTTCTTCATCCTCTCGACCCGGTTCATGCCGCCCGTGGTCGTCGTGATCCCGATCTTCCTCATGTACCGCGACCTCGGGCTCATCAACACCAAGCTCGGCCTCGTCCTGATCTACACGGCGTTCAACGTGCCGTTCACGATCTGGATGATGAAGGGCTTCATCGACGAGGTCCCCGCGGAGTACGAGGACGCCGCGATGCTGGACGGCTACTCGCGGTTCCAGGCGTTCTACAAGGTCACCCTCCCGCTGCTCGTCCCGGGCATCGCAGCGACGGCGGTGTTCGCGCTGATCTTCTCGTGGAACGAGTTCGTCTTCGCGATCTTCCTCACCTCCAGCTCGGACGTGCGGACCGCACCACCGGCGATCGCCGGCCTGATCGGCGGCACGACCGTCGACTGGGGCCTGGTGGCTGCGTCCGCCGTGGTGTTCGCGCTGCCGGTGCTGGTGTTCACCTACCTCGTCCGCAAGCACCTGGTGGCGGGCGTGACCCTCGGGGCGGTGCGTCGCTGATGGCCGGCATCGAGGTGAGCGCCCTGCACAAGCGCTATCCCGACGGGACCGTCGCGGTCGACCGCGTGGACCTGTCCATCGGCGACGGTGAGCTCTTCGTCATGCTCGGCCCGTCGGGCTGCGGCAAGACCACCACGCTGCGCGCGATCGCCGGCCTGGAGCGGCAGACGTCGGGCGACATCCACATCGGGGACACGTTGCTCAACGACCTGGAGCCCGCCGAGCGGGACATCGCGATGGTCTTCCAGTTCTACGCGCTGTACCCGCATCTGCGCACCCGGGACAACCTGGCCTTCCCGTTGCGGGCCGAGGGACTGCCCGCGGCCGAGGTCCGGGAGCGGGTCGACGAGGCCGCGCGGATGATGAAGCTCGAGAAGCTCCTCGACCGGCGCCCCAACCGGCTCTCGGGCGGCGAGCAGCAGCGCGTCGCGCTGGCGCGTGCACTCGTACGACGACCGCGGGCGTTCCTCATGGACGAGCCGCTGACCAACCTCGACGCGGAGCTGCGTGCCGACATGCGCACCGAGATCAAGCACCTCCAGGCCGAGCTCGGGACCACGATGGTCTACGTCACCCACGACCAGGTCGAGGCCATGTCGCTGGGTCACCGGATCGCGATCCTCAACCAGGGCCGGGTCGAGCAGGTCGGTACCCCGCTCGAGGTCTACCAGCGGCCGGCGAGCCTCTTCTGCGCAGGGTTCATCGGGTCACCGCCGATGAACCTGCTCGAGGTCGAGGTGGCCGACGGCGCGCTGCGGGCGCCGGGCGGGCTCACGCTCACCCCGCCGCCCGGTCTCCCGCGCGMCCGSCAGCTGGTCGCCGGCGTACGGCCCGAGGCGCTGGAGGTCACCCAGCCCGGGGCAGAGGGCGCGGTCCCCGCCCGGATCGTGTCCGCGGAGGCGCTGGGCGACGAGATCATCTACGTGGTCGACCACGGCGGCGAGCGCGACGTACGGGTGCGGATGCCACCCACCGTGCGGTTCGGCGAGGACGCCCCGGTCGGCCTGCGGCACGCGGGCGGCACCCCGCCCGTCTACGACACGACCACGGAAGAGCTGGTGGCCTGATGGGAACCGTGAGCGCGCAGGGGCTGCGCAAGTCCTTCGGAGACGTGCAGGCGCTGAACGACGTGACGCTGGAGGTGCCCGACGGGTCCTTCTTCGTCGTGCTCGGTCCGTCCGGGGCGGGCAAGACGACGACGCTGCGGGCGCTGGCCGGGCTGGAGCGGCTCGACGCCGGGACCGTCCACCTCGACGGGCGCGACGCCACCCACGACCCGCCGGCCGCCCGCGACCTGGCCATGGTGTTCCAGAGCTACGCGCTCTACCCCCGGCAGACCGCGTTCGAGAACATCGCCTCGCCGTTGCGCGCCCGCAAGGCGCCGGCGGACGAGATCCGGGCCGCGGTCGCGCAGGTCGCCGAGCTCCTGCACATCGAGCGGCTGCTGGACCGGCGACCGGCGCAGATGTCCGGTGGCGAGATGCAGCGGGTCGCGCTGGCGCGTGCGCTCGTACGACGGCCACGGGCGTTCCTGATGGACGAGCCGCTGACCAACCTCGACCTCAAGCTCCGGGTCGAGATGCGCACCGAGCTCACCCGCATCCACCGCAGCCTCGGCGGCACGTTCGTCTACGTCACCAACGACCAGGTCGAGGCCCTCTCGATGGCCGACCACCTCGCCGTCCTGCGTGACGGCACGGTGCAGCAGGTCGGCACACCGACAGAGGTGTACGAGCGCCCGGCGAACAAGTGGGTCGCCGGCTTCGTCGGCAGCCCCCGCATCAGCCTGCTCGCCTGCCACGCCGAGGGCGACCAGCTCATCGGCGCCGAGGGGTGGAAGCTGCCGCGGCCGCAGTGGGCGACGGCCGAGGACGGCCGCCCCCTCCTGCTGGGCCTGCGGGCCGAGGACCTGTCGGTCGAGCGCCGCAGCGACGTGGCCCTGGACGGCGAGCTCTACGGCCTCGAGCCGCTGGGGGACCGGACGCTGGTCGACGTCAAGATCGGCGACGCGATGGTCAAGGTGAAGGCCCGCCCCACCGTCACCGGGACCCGCGGCGAGCGGATGTCGGTCGTCGTCGACCTCGACCGCGCCCACCTCTTCGACGCCGACACCGGCCTGGCACTGGCCGGGACGGGGCGGTGAGCCCGGCGGGCGGGTCCGCTCAGCGGCAGCCGATCTGGCGCGTGGTCTCCTCGAGGCCGTCGTCGTCCAGGGCCTTCAGCAGGACGACCCCGCGTCGGGGCGCGATCCAGGACGTGCGGTTGAAGGACTTCAGCGTCGGACGGAACTCCGACTTGAAGGCCGCGACGTACCGCTTCTTCACGTTGCTGATAGTCATCGACGCGAAGGCCAGCTTCATGCCCACGGCGCGCACCTGGGTGCGGTCGTCGTCCGCAAGCGGGATCTGGCGCTGCCCGAGTCCCTTGATGCGGAAGGTCGCCTTGGTCGTCATGGTCCGCCCGCTCTTGAGGAGCACCCGCGCTTCGCGGGCCGGGAGCGTCATGGAGAGGGTGAGCGTCCCCTTCTCGGCCAGTCCTCGACGCATCCCGCTCGGCGACGGGTAGGTCATGCGCATGACCATGCGGTAGGAGTAGCCGTCCTCGCGGTCGGACGTCGTCTCGCGGAGGCCGACCTTGCCGCCCCGCAGCAGCGTGTACCGGCTCGGGCCCTCGCTGCTCCGGATGACGATCCGCCTGCTCGTCTTCTCCGCGACCCTGCTCCACTCCGTGTCGACCTCGTCGCCGATGAAGTCCCGCACCTCGTAGGTGCACTTGACGCCCACGGCGGGGTAGTAGCCGAGCCACGGGTGCCTCGCTGCTGCGCGCTCCGCACTCGGCTCGGGGTGGGCCGGCGTCCCCGGCGCCACGAGGGCGAGGGACATCAAGGCAACGGCAAGGAGACGAAGAGGGTTGCGCACCGCCCGATCTTAGGTGCGGACTGGCCGGCGCACGTCGGTTACGCCAGATCTGGCCGGTGACGGGGACGTGATCCTCGGCCTGTCGGCTGGTTGCGGTCGTGCGAACGCCCGAGCGAGCGGAATGTGCCGCCACGCTCGGCGGACCGCCTACGTGCGAGCCCACGGCGGCGCGCCCAGCGGGAGACAGACGGGGTTTGCTCGGGCTCCGGCGCGGCTGCCGACGTACCGAGAGGACCCACGCGTGGGCCGTACGCACGACGCCGCCCCGTGTGAGGGTGGTCGCGGGAGGTACTGCTCCTGCACGTCGTGGGGAGTCCCGCGACCTTCGGGGGGAGAGAACAAATGGATATCGAGAACAGCCTGCAGAATGCCCTGGACAGGTTCATCGGCTTCCTGCCGAACCTGATCGGCTTCCTGGTCCTGCTGGTCATCGGGTGGATCGTGGCGAGACTCGTCCGCACCGCGGTGCGCAAGGGCCTGGCCATGACTGGCATCGACGACCACATGCAGCGGTCCCGTGCGCACGGTTACGTCGAGCGGGCACTGCCCGGTGCCAGCGTGTCGCACGCGGTCGCGCTGGTCGCCTTCTGGTTCGTGCTGGTGTTCTTCGCGGTGGCTGCGGTGACCGCCCTGGACATCCCGGAGCTCACCAGGTTCATGAACGACGTTCTGGCCTACCTGCCGAACGTCCTCGTGGCGATCGCCATCTTCGTCGTCGCGGCCCTCGTCTCCGGCGGTATCGCCGCTGCTGTCTCCCGGACGATGGGTGACACGCCCACGGGGCGGATCGTCGCGACGGTGGCTCCTGCCGTCGTGATGGTCATTGCGCTGTTCATGATCCTCGAGCAGCTCCAGATCGCACCTGAGATCGTCCGCATCGCGTTCGCGGCCACCATGGGGGCGCTCGCGCTGGGTCTGGCGCTCGCCTTCGGGCTCGGGGGACGCCCGGTGGCCCAGTCGATGCTCGAGGACGCTTATCGGAAGGGCCGTGAGGAGGCCGAGCGCACTCGTTCGCGACGTCACGCCGGGCAGGCGAGCACGAGCGCCGCACCTCCCGCGCGCCAGACGCCGCCGCCGACGCCGCCTCCGGGCGTCACCGATCCCAGCACCAGTACGCAACAGTTCGACCCGACGACCACCTGGTCGACAGAAGGCCGCGGCGAGCGTCCCTGACGCCCGAGTGCCGGCAGGGGCTTCGGACCCCTGCCGGCGACGGTCGCGTCCTGGGAACCGTGTCCTCGACCTGCACCACAGGGGCCACGCCTCATCCTGGGTGGCGGTCCCGGACGCTCCGATGGCAGATGTCGTCGAGGGCGCTGACCGTGGCCTCGAGCGCTTCGACACGTTCGGCGAGGGCCTGGTGCCTCTCGGCGAGGTACGTGAGGGCGTCCGCGAGGCGTTCGACGCTGTAGGTGAGCGTCCTGATCGACTCGGCGTGGTCGTCTACCACGGCGATCCCCTTCGGTGACTGCGAGGGGATCGTGGCGAGCTGCCTGCGTGGTGCCGGCACGAAACCGTCGCAAGCAGCTGGGTCCAGCTACTGCTGTCTGCCGGTGCGGCAGGCCCTTCCGCCAGCGCCGCTGGCGACGGCACCGGGAGCGTCCCTTGGTCGTGGTCCCACACGCGACCGGCCGTGCCTGGCGACGCCGGCGGAAGGAGTCATGGTGCGCACCGCGGGAGCTCATGGCCTCCTGCCCTCCCCGGGTGCGCCGCCCGATCTCGGCGCACGTTGTCAGACAACCTGTGCCTCGAGGATCGGCCGCCATACGGGTCCGCGCTGGTGATGCGGCCTATCGGTTCCGCTGGTGTCGGCCACAAACTCCGGAGATCCTGCCGGGCTGTGCCGTCGGCGCCTTGGCGTGGCCCCGACGAGGCGCTCTCCGCCGACAGGTCTGGTCGGTCCGCTCCCCAGACCGTCGCGGTCCCAGGTCGCAACCAGAGTGCCCACCGGGCGGCTTCTCCCCGGGCCGGGCAAGCGCGAACCCCCGCCGGCGCTCCTGGGGAACACGCCGACGGGGGGTTCGGTGATCGCGGTCAGGGGCGGGTTCCGCCCACTGGATCAGATGTCGTAGTTCTGACGCCGGGTGGCCCCTGACCTGCTCAAACGCTCGATTTCAGGGCTCGTGGGCCGCGCCGTGGCCGCACGTCACCGAGTCGCGACACGCGCCGGCGACGGCAGTTCGATCCCAGTTTGACCCTTTCACGGCTCTGGCCACGGTCATGAAGCCAAACCCCGCGTGCTCAGACATCATCGTCGTCGCCCTCGTCTGGCTCATCGTCCTCCGTGAGGCCTTCGTCTGGTTCTGCGTTGTCTGCGTCGTCTGGGTCGGGCTCCGGCGTCTGGTGCCCGAACACGGCGTCGACGGCGCGCTTGGTGCGCTCGGCACTGTCCTCGACGAGGTGGGTGTAGGTGCGCAGGGTGAAGCCTGGGTCGGCGTGACCGAGGTATTCACTCAGGGCCTTGATCGACTCACCTTCATGGAGCGCTGTGCTGGCGTAGAAATGCCGGAGAGCGTGGCTGCCGTTCTCGCGTGTCATGGGCACCCCCGCTCGCTTCAGCGCCGGCTTCCAGATGAACGTGTTGATGTAGTTCCGGCCCAGCGCCTTCTTCTCGCGGCTGTACAGGAGTAACGAGAAGGTCGTGGGCTTCCCATCCGTCCTGTCCCACGGGAGCGTTACCTCGATAGGTGGGTAGGCGGTCATGTGCGCGTTGATCGCCTCCAGGACCGCGTCGGGCAGCGGAATGTCTCGGACCTTCCGTCCCTTCGGCAGGCCGAACATCTGCTTGTTGCCGACCAGCTTGACCTGGCGCCGAACGTGCACCTCACCACGGTCGATGTCGATGTCCTCGGGGGAGAGTCCGAAGATCTCGCCCTGCCGCATGCCGAGTCCGGCACCGAGCCAGACCATGAGTTGGTAGCGCGGCGGCAACTCGTCGCGGACGGCGAGCACTCGATCCCGGGTCCAGGGCACGACCTTGTGGTGCCCGCGCTTCGGGCGGCGGACGGACCGCGCTCGACACGGGTTCGCGACGATCAGGGCGTCGTCGACCGCCGCCGTGAAGACCGTCGACACGTTCGCGAAGATGATCAGTCGATAGGACGGCGCGAGATCCGTGAGCGTGCGAAGCCAGCCCTGGATCGTCGATGGCTGGATGTCGTTCAGATTCCGTTTCCCGAGCACCGGAAACGCGTGCAGGCGGAACCTGAGCTCGACGGCGACGTGGGTGCCTTCATCGAAGGTTTGGGCCGCGAGCCACTTCCGGGCGTAGGTCTCGAAGAGGATCTTGCCCGCGTCAGGGTCGACGTACTGACCGCGCACGAGATCGGCTGAAATCGTGGCCGCGAAGCGGTCTGCGTCGACCTTGCGTTTGAAGCTCTTGTTGCGCTCCTTGCCGTCCGGACCGCGCCAGCGGACGCGGTAGGACCTCAGGACCTGGCCGTTTTTCCCGCGGCGCTCGCGCCGTTCAACGTGGGCCATGGCGATCCGCCAGATGTTCGTCCAGCCATGCGCGCACAGCGGCCGGCTCGTACCGGAGGTGCCGGCCGACGCGATAGGCCTCAGGGCCGGCGCCCTTGTGTCGCCACTGGTAGAGGGTCGCCACCGGAATGCCGAGGAACTCGGCAACCTCGTCCACCGAGAGCAGACTCTCCATCTTCTGCCTTTGCCGGGGAACGGACGCCTTCGCGCTAGAAACCTGGGACATCGGGCTGCGCTCCCTTCTCGAGCGGACGGTGAATCAGGGCGGCATGGAGATCGATCCGGCTCGCGCCTGGCGAAGCCGCGACGGGCTTTGCCGGCGGCCGCAGGTGCTCACGCGCGGTTCTGATGACCTCGAGGTCGGCCGCACGGGCGACTGGCACGAAGCGCTCGCGAACGGGGTGGACCAGCCGTCCCTCGCCGCTCACCAGCCGCGGGACAGTCACGCGCTGGACGAATGCCCCGCGCTCGACACCGGCTTCGAGGACATCGCTGATGCGCTCGTCGATGCGGCGGAAGAGTGTCTGGAAACCACCGAGCATCCGCGGCTCGATCACGGTGTCGGCTGGCAACGCCTTCATTCGGCTGACCGCGTTCGCTGCCTCTGTCGTGGCGCCGGCCCCATTGCCGAGTCGTCCTCCGACGTTGCGGAGCTCGCGCTGCATCCGCGTGTACGTCGCGGTGCGGGCTCGCCATTGCTCGGCCAGCTCGGGATCGACGCGTTCGGCGTACGGAACTAGTTGCGAGCTGAGGAGGCGCTGGGAGTCGACGATCAGACGCAGGTTCATGGCGTTCGGGAACGACTTCAGTCGGACCAGGAGGTTGTGCTCGGCCTGGAGCACTCCGAGGATCCCCGGCTTGGCCGGTCCGCGGATCGGCTTGGTCCGCGGGCGCCATCCGGTTTGGTCGACGCTGTAGTCGGGCTGCCCGAGACTGACGTCGAGCGCCGTAGCGAGTGCGGCCCACCCGAGGCGATCGCAGCCAGGGAGCGACTCCCAGTCAGGTGTGTTCCGATAGCGACGATCAAGCACGACCAGTGCTTGGCTGATCGCCGCGACGTCGCCTGCGATGGTTCGGGCCTGGGCTGCCGTGAGGTGGACCGCCAGGTCGGGCGCGGTGTCGTGCTCCGCGAGTGCCGCGGCCCGGGCCGCCAAGCGCCAGTGTTCGACGACGTCGTTCGAGCTTGGCGTCGCGAGCTCAGTACTGGACGCGGCGGGCGCAGTTGCCTGGTCGCGAGCGAGTTCGAGGGCCCGCGCCAGCTCGCTGATTGCCGCGCCGTGCTCGGTCGTCGCGCGGAACGGGTCCGCCGGCTTCGGCGGGATGTTCGGGAACGTGAGCGGCTGTGCCACACGGATGGCTTGCGCGCACCAGACGATGAGCGCGTGCCTGAAGCGAAGGATCTGCTGCCCGACCTCAGTCCGCTCGGCGGGCGAGTCAGCGGGGAGGCGGTGCATTACCCGGTGCTGGCGCAGGAGCGCAGCCAACTCCGTGCGCATTTGGGCACCGTTCTCGCCATACATCAGCCGATGTCCAGATCGTGTGCGTCGACGAGCATTGCCAGGATGAGCTCGACCGACAGGGGGTCGACGCCGTAGTTCTCGAGCTCCTCAACCGCGTTGCTCGCGACGGCGAGCAGGATGTCGCGGTCGTCCGTGAGGTCCTCGGTGTTGAGCGCCGGGCAGTCGTCGGCGTGGACGCGGTCGAGTTCCAGGAGCACCCGCTCGTAAGCGGACGACGCCTCGAGGGTCAGAGCCTGGTCGGCGAGGGCGGCGACGTACGACCTGGCTTGGGCGAGGGTCTGTGTGTGGTGGAGAAGCATGTTCCCTCCTTCAGGGGTCGGGAATCGACCGTGCGCCGGTGATCGCTCTCAGTCGTCTTGCGGCGCGAATGCTGTGGACGAATGTGGGCGCGACTCGGCCATGGCACGTATCCGGCTCACCCAATGAGTTCCTGATTCGCGATTGCCTCGATCCGGCGACGACGCAGAACGTCTTCGCGGATGAACTCGACGAAGTCCTTGTTGCGGTCGCGGATCTCGATCTCGCCGCCTTCATCAGCGGGGAGATCACCGGGCCAGGTGGTCTGCCTAGTCGGGCGGTCGCGGTCGAGCCGAGTGCCGCAGATCGAGACCCAGTCCCGAAGTCGGCTGCGAGCTTCGGCGAAGTCCCGCATCCAGCTGATCGGAGCCGACGGCGATGCCGACTCGTGGTAGCAGCTGAGCCAGTGGCAGTGCAGCGCCGACAGTTCCCAGACAAGCTCGTCGTGGCGATGCCAGTACGGCGGCACGATGTTCGGCGGGAGACCGAACGTGTTCTTGAGCCACTTGACCCACTGGTCCAGGTCGTGCCACTCGATCTCGGCCTGCTCCGCGTCCAGCAGGTTCCAGTTGATCGGAACCGGCGGTCGCTCCAGGAGATCGGCCACGCTGCGGTAGCCGTCAGGGTCGTTGGGCTCGTCCGGGTACGGACTCATGGCGAGCCCGATCAGAGGCCAACGGCGGGCGGCTGGGGCACGGATGTCAGGGACCGGTCAGCAGCGTGCCGGCCGCGCTGGACGACGTAGTCAGTCTTGTTGACGTTGTGGCCGATCTTGCGGGCGACGAACTCCTCCTTGATGACGCTGCCCTCGCGGCCGTCCACCTCGTACTCGTGGACGTAGCCGCTGGCCACGAAGGAGTCGCCCTTGCGGAAGCGGGCGTAGGTCTCGCGGGCCGTGCTCTCGAAGGCGACCATGTCGTGGAAGGTCGGGTCGAGCTTCGTGAAGCTCCCGTCGACCTCCTTGCGCCACTGCTCGATGCCGACGCGCATGCGGCAGCACTCGGCGCCGGCCTTGGTGAAGTGAAGTTCGGGTGCTGAGGCGATGAAGCCGACCAGGCTCATCTGGGTGGGGATGGACATGCTGCCTCCTGATATCGAGCGGACTCCGGTTTAGCTCCGCGTTCAGTCATCAGGTGCGTTGGCCCTCCCAGCAGATGCCTGTTCCTTGACGGGAGCAGGCGCGTCGCTCGGTTCGGCAATGTGGAGCGCAGAAGGCCCCGCAGAGTGGATCATGTGGTCCATGACCGCTCCGCTCGAACTTCGACTCGCAGGCGGTGATCCATCGGTGGCAGTGATTTTGTGTTCCGCGCTTCCGCGGATTACGCCGACGACTTGACCACAACGCTTCAACGCGCGGGCTTCCATGCAGAGGTTCCGCTCTCGCATGCAGCCCACGGCCAGCAGGCGATTGAGATTCTCGTGAGCCTCGGGAAGGCAGCGGCAGGAATCGATGCCCTCGCGAAGGTTCTCGCTGCTGTTCTGGCAAGGCACGACAAGAAACGCGTTGTGCTTCCTGACGGGACCACCCTGGACGGCTACGGCGCAGCCGGCGTTAGCAAGGTTCTCAATGCGCTTCACGGCAACGGTTCCGGGTCAGCCCCGGATCCGGGTCCGTCAAGCGGGATGTGACCGCCGGGCGTCAGCACCGCCCGATCCTTGACGCATGATCCAAGGTCGGAGGTCCGCAACGAGTGGCGGAGCGCTACGCAAGAGCACGAGCCCGGTACCGAACGGGAGGGTGCGGATCCGCTCGGGCGGCATCACTGGCGCCCGTCGGGTCGACCGCTGTAGAGAGCGGGCGCCGTAGTCGCTGATCGTCACTGTGTCGGAGCGCTCGTCGCGGTCGCCGATGAGTACAGAAAGTTCCTGGAGGTCCTTGGAAGCCGACGCTCCGCCGAGGATGACTTTGACGATCGAGGCGTCCCAGATCGTGCTGGCGGCGTGGTCACCCCATTTGTTGCGCGCCTGTGAGAGCGACTGGAGGACGGGCATCGTCGTGATGCCGGTCCCGCCGCCCTCCGCCATGAGGACTGGAAGGGAGGGGAGCGGGGCGAGGTTGCCGATCTCGTCGAGCGCCAGAAGAAGCGGGGGATCAAGCCGTGCGCCGGTGGAGCCGGCCGCGAGGTGCCGGGCGACTTCGGTGAGGTCCTCAATGAAGGCCGCCACGAGTGGCCAGGAAGCGCCAGCGCCGGCGCCGGTCCCCAGTAAGTACAGCGTCCCGTTCTGCAGAAGGAAGTCGCGCGGATCGAAGGCGTCGTCTGGGTCGGGACTCACGGCGTCGAGCACAGCCGGATCGGCCAGGCACGCGAGGGCTTGGCTCACCGCCATCCAGATCGAGTCTCGGGTGCGCGGGTCGGCGTTGATCATCCCGTCGAGAGCATCCGACCAACCTGGCGCGGCTTCGGGTCGGCTGGCGAGGATGCCGACCGCATCGAGCGCAGCCGAGGGCGACAGCGACCACTCGAAGAGTGCGCGGGTGGGTAGACGCTCGATCGCAGCCGCGTGGAGCAGGGATTGGAGTGCTGATCTCGCCTTCCCCTCCCAGAAGCCACCGGACTCGACTCCGCCGGACGACAGACCGGTCGTCGATGCGAGACCGGCAGCTCGGATCATCGCGGTTAGTGGCTGCTCGCAGCCGCGGATGGGGGACCAGCGGACTCCGGTCCCGTCGACGATAGGGAGTCCTGCAGTGAGGTGCTGCGGGTCGAAGACCGCCACCGGTCCGCGTTTCTTACGGGCCGCAATGGTGGCGACGATGTTGTCGGGGCGGGTGGACGTCGTGACGACGGCACCGGGCGCGTCGAGGATCGCGTTGATGACGAGGTGCAGGCCCTTGCCGGACCGGGGCGGTCCGATGACCAGGATCGAGTCCTCGACCGAGGCCCAGATCTCTCGGCCGCAGCTGCGCCCGAGCAGGTAGCCGACATCCTCCGGCCGCGGCCGGCCGATCGAGGGGCGGAGGGTCTCGCCTCTGCGTACGAGTGCTCGCTTTGACGCCACCAGGTCGATGTCGCGGCGGGTGGCGATGCCCTCGATCTTGTGAGGATCCTGCTTGGTGCGGTGGCGCAGTTGCGCGATGACGGTCCAGACGAGCCACGCAGCGATGGCGACCAGCGTCAGCATGGCTGCGACGACGAGCCAGTACGCCGCGGCGGACAGGCCGGGTGTGCCGAGCGCCGTTCCGGGGTGCCCTGGGTCAGTGAGGACACGAAGCCCGCTGGCCATACCTCCGCGGGGCCCCGGCGCACCGGCCAGGAACGCTGCGACCTCTCCGGCGACTCCGAGGGCGAGCCCAAAGCCGAAGAGGGCGGTGAGACCCATCAGAGCAAGGTTGACGAGCTCGTCATTCGCGCTGCGAGCATTCGGATTCATGCCTGCGCCTCGACTGGCGCGACCGTCAGCGAGGTCAGACCGAGGAGAACCAGCCCTTGGCGTGTTCCGGTCAACAGCGCCGGTGGGAGGTTGATTGCGGCATTGCCGTTGGCATCGGCTTCCTGGCGTGCCACGACGTAGGCGAGGGCGACCTGTTCGCCTGGGCGGAAGCCGGCGCCGGCAAGTGCCGCTGTGGCTGTCTCCGGCTCGGGCTCCATGGCATTCGGAGCCGTGCTCTCCGCGGGAGTCTCGATGTCCGAGTACGTCGTGCCGTCAGCCTCGTGGACTTCGACACGCACAGCAGTGCCGAGCCTCGCAGTGATCTCGTCGAGGACCGATCGGAGGTCGCTGCGAGACAACCTTCGATCGTCGGCGTGTGGCTGCCCGTCGACGCTGACCTCSAGCCGGCCGGCGTTGTCGATGTCGAAGCGGACGGTGGTGAGGACGACTGGGACCTTCATAGCCCGATAACCGATCCGTCGCGACGCGTGCCGGTGATGGCAGGCGCCATCCCAGCTCGGTGGCTGAGTGGCTCTCGATCGAGACCGGGCGGGGTGCCGTCGCCGACCTTCTGGGTGTCGAGCTTGTCGAGCACGCTGAGCGCCGTGTTCCTGACCCGCTCGGCCGTCGACTGGACGACCTCGACCGGCGTCTTGCCGGGGACGCTCGCTGCCCACGTCGAGACGTAAGGGACGGTGTACGACGAGGTGTCGAGCCCGTGCGCTGCGCCGACCATCAGCGCGATCGACTCCGCTTCGACCTCCGCGATCCCACGGTGCAGGGTCGCGTCGGCGGCGAGGTCTGTGGAGATGACGTTCTCCTGAGGAGGGTGGAGAAGGACATGTCCGAGCTCTTTTCTGCACCAAAGCGAACCGGCTGGCTCATCGCGGCCTATCACGTCACTCAGGTGTGCCGGGCGGCCCCGAACGTGCTAACCCGCACTGGATGGTTGGATCTCGCATCGAGATCCTATCTCGGGCTGGGCGTCTCTTGTCCGACCGATCGCAGCGTGCGTCCTGCTGCAAATTCCGCACGCGGGGGTCCATCCGCACTACGCCTAATAACTCCCATCTCGCATGTCGACGCAGCAGTTCCCAGACACTATTGAATCGAGGCGGCAAGATCCTTAATCGTCTTGATCTCTGGCCAGCCGTCGTCGCCGGGGGCGTACACGTTCGCCAACCCGGCGTCGGTCTCGATGAACAGACCCTGAGGTGCCGGTTCAAGGATGGGCTGGCCAGGATCGCCTTCTATGAACTGAACATCGGACGTGTATCCGAAGATCGCGACGTTATGGCCAACGGGAAGTCCTGCGCGGAAGGGTTCGACCCCGACGTTCTTTGCGCGGCGTACCACGAAGTACGTCAACTCGGCCGGCTCGCCTTTGGGTTCCTTCCAAACCTCTAGAGGTCGGACTCCTACAACAACTCCGCCTTGGCCGTCGAACTCGTTTCTGATCATCGCGAGCTCTACGGAGACCACCTCACCCATGATCGCGACGTCAGCGTCAGAAAGCATGTCCTTCGGTGTTTCGAACGGCTCGTACCGAGCCGAGGACGTGTCGCGTAGATGCGCGACCAGAGCAGCAGAAGGACCTGCGCGTTCCGAGTCCGCCACCGGCGAGTTCGCCTGTGAAGTGGCTTGAGTCTTCTCGTTCGAGCATGCCCCTACCCCGAAGAGCACGGCAATACTCAGCGTCGCGGCGAACCATCGCTTTGCCATGTCAACCGTCCCTTCTCGTTAGATCAGAACCACGGGTTGATGTGGTCATCGATGTGGTGAGCGCTATAGCGACGCCACTTGAGCGCGTTTGGTGGATTGGAGGTTGACACGTTCTCCATGCAGTCGTCCTGGGTCGAACCGTGCGACAGGCCTGCGGTGTGCCCGAACTCATGGCACGTTGTTATGGTCTGATCGATCTCGTCGTCCACCCCTTGATTGACCGTTGCCAAGTCGACGCGGACGTAATTCTGGTCGCACTGATTTGTCGGAGGGTCGCTTTCGTAGTCGTCGCAGTCGGTCCACGCGAGTGCCCCAGATGCGATATTCCCCTGAGTCCACACCACATCCGTCTCGCCCGCGCCCGTCAACTGGCAGGKCGAACTGGAATTGACGTTAACCTGCGTGGGATCAAGTGCGTTCCATGCTGCGGCGTCGATGTTCTCCTCGAGGTCAGCAGACACGGAACTCCCCAGACAATACGAGTGCGGATCCTCATCGGGGTGCGCACCAGTGTTG